>ONVP01000088.1 GCA_900321315.1 uncultured Bacteroidales bacterium | reverse complement strand
AATTGAAAGAGAAAAATTTGACAAAAATAAAGAAATAGTAACTTATCCTTTATTTAGTGCAGTATTAGTTGATCAAAGTAAAGAGGATGATTTGCAAATATTAATCGGGACTTCATTTGGCGCATTAACCGCACTATTTTTAGCAAACAATGAGTTCAAAAACAACACCCTTTTGCTTTCCATAAAACTCCGTGTTTCGATGGCAAAGAGTATTGTCCTGTATTCATTGGTACCTACAGAAACTCTCGCCTCATAAAAGTCCGTATCCCCCAAATGCTTCACAAACTTCTCATTCACAACATATTGCGTCCTGATGATTTGCTCCACATAATCATATTTCGTTTGTATCCTCGAATCCAGACCATCATAATATGACTTGTACTCTTCCGAATATAATATCTCTCTAACAGCACGATTCATACTGCAAAAATAGGCATTTCTTTTCAAAACGCAATATTTTGGAAGAAATTTCTTACATTTTCTAATCTCGTTTTGTTTACAAATTGTTTTTTTTTATTTTTGCAGCGATGAAACGGCATAATCCTACTACTATGAAATATGAAAACAGAAAAACTATACATCATGATTGCCCTTGTGTTGATATGCTTCCAAATGTCAGCCCAAGAACGCCAAATCATCCAAGGCTACTGCAAGGACGAAAACGGCAAAGCCATTGAAAACGTGAGTGTTTATGTACATGATTCACTCCTCGTCTCGGTCACTGACGAGCAAGGACGATTCACCTATAGCCTTGCCAAAACGGGCTTAAAACTCCGCTTCGCCCACATGGTCTTTGAGCCTGCCTATTACACCATCAACGAGAAGGACATCAATGGCAAAAACCTGACCGTCAGGATGAAAACCAAGAGCCACGAATTGCTTGAGGTGGAAATCACGGCCAACGCGCCGCACATCGCCTTCGACAATCCAGTGATGACCGTCATTGATTACACCATCCGCGAGGACGGTATCTATTTGATTGCCTACCGCCGCCGCAACTCCGCCCTGCTACACCTTTCCTTTGATATGGACACGCTGCACGAAATGCCGATTTCATCACGCTACAAGTACCTCAACAAGGACGCATTCGGCGACATCTACGCTATCAACGACTACCAAGCCAGCTTGGTCGGGTTCATGGAGTTAGAAAATGGGAAGAAAATGATGATGAACTTCTACCATTCCATGTCGCGCAAGGCTTTCTACGACAAGTTCTCCGGCATTGTAGCTGCCATCGATAGTGTTTACATCACGGGGCGTTACTTCTATTTCAACAAGGAAATGGCCTATTACTGCAATATTCTCGGCAGCGACAAGGAGCCTTATCTGCTCCATTACATTGTGGACGAGGAGGGGAGCGACGACATCTGGCTACTGTTGCACACAGGCACAAGAAGTTTCGACAACAATTTTTGGGTCGCCGACCCGATTTATAACCCAATTTACGCCATCGACAACAAGTTCTACCTCTTTGCCTACACCGACCACGAGACCATCGTTTTCGATGCAGAGGGAAACGAACTGGAACGCTATCCCCTCACCTTCCACGAATACCGCAAATGGAACGGCAAGATGGAGCCCGACCGCCGCTGGAAACAGAAGATGATGATGGACGCGGCACGGAAAGAATTCTACACCTTTTTCGTCACCGACGGCATCTATACCTTGAAGCGCATCGACCTCAAGACAGGCACCGTCACCTCCGTGATGGACCTCAGCGGCTATCCTTTTGCACAGAATTTGAGAATCCACGACGGGGTTTTGTATTTCATCTACCCGACGGGGATTAATAAAAGGAAGGCGTTGTATCAGGTGAGGGTGGAATGAAAAAAATGACTGCAAGATGTGTTTTGTCGGAAAAATAATGTATTTTTGCTGTCGGAATTATTTGATATAAAACCGACAAAAATTGCAAAAAATAATGTCAGATTCTATTGATAATAAAATACTTATATCACTAAAAAAACGCGGCAAGGGCACCGTGTTTTCAACGGAAGAATATGTCCATTATGGCGACCCTGACACGGTGCAAAAAGCCCTCAGCCGTATGGCACGAAAAGGCACATTGCTGCATATATGCCACGGCATTTATTGCTACCCAAAAGTGGACAAAACATTAGGGCTGGGCATACTACACCCCACTTTTGAAACCATAGCCCAAGTGATTGCCAAACGCGACAAAGTTAGGATATTTCCCGCCGGAGCATTGGCCCAAAACATGTTGGGGCTATCGACCCAAGTGCCGATGAATGTGGTGTATCTGACCGATGGCAGCAACCGTAAAGTGAACGTCAAAAATGGGAGAGGCATCCTCTTTCGCCATGTATCGCCGAAAAAATTGGCGTTCAAAGACAAATTAGCCATGCTTATCACCACTGCTTTGAGGGAAATGGGAGAAAAAAACGTTACCGATGAGCATAAGCACCAACTGAAAAAAGTGCTGGAACGCCATCCAGAGCCATTTACGACACACGATATGAAACTGATGCCTTTATGGATTAGGAATTTAATCACGGAATTGTATGAACAACTATCTACAACTCACTAAAACGGAGCAGCAAACCGTATTGATGCAATGCAAGAACTTGATGGGGTTGCCTGAGCAAGCCGTTGAAAAAGATTTCTGGGTAACAATTATGTTGCAACTGATTTTCGACTCCGATTTGAGCAAGCACATCATTTTCAAGGGCGGAACTTCGCTGAGCAAAAACGGGAACCTGATTGAGCGGTTTTCAGAAGACATCGACTTGGCGGTAAACTATGCGTATTTCGGCTTGAACGATGAGCCAACCAAAAAACAACTGAAAAAACTGCGCAAGTCGTCCTCGTTGTTCGTGAGGGAAGAAATGGCAAGTATCATCACTAATCAAATTGAACGGTTTGGATTACAGGATTTTCTGAGCATCACCGTGGAGCCTGACGGAGAAGGCGACAGCACTTATCCCGAACCTCGCCACATCTACATTCATTACCAATCCGTGTTGCCTGTTTTCATCGATTATGTCAGACCAATGATTGTGCTGGAAGTCGGCGCAAGGTCACTCATGGAGCCCACTGTCGAACTGCAAGTCAAGACCATCATTGCGGAAACGCTGCCGCAAATCAATACCGATGTCGTTCAAGTGAACGTCACAACAGCCGCGCCACAAAAGACTTTTTTGGAGAAAGCGTTTCTGCTTCACGAACTCTTTTCCATTGACCATGAATCACTTCCGGCCCATCGGCGTTCAAGGCATTTGTATGACCTCCATCGGATGATGGACAAGGATTTTGCGCTTGCCGCCGTTCGAGACGACGCTCTTTGGGAAAGCATCCGCCATCATAGGGAGATGTTCACTTCCATCGCAGGGGTAGATTATAGTGGTGACATCCGTAATCGAATCTGTCTCGTCCCGCCCGAAAAGTTTATGGATGATTGGCAAAAAGACTATCAAAACATGTGCGATTCGATGATCTACGGCCCCCACCCAACCTTCGCCGAACTGATGGACAGCATGAAAGAACTGGAACGGCGATTCAGGAATCGAAAATGAGGTTCTAAACCAAAGAATTGGAACGATTTTTGCAGTGTTTTAACCATCTAATCAGACAGTAAAACACTCAAAAATCATATCCCATGAAAAAGATTTACTTTCTATTGCTTTTGTCGGCATTTACTTTTCAAAGCGCTTTGGCGCAAAACGACAACCTGAAACATCCTTCCGCTGTTGCCAAAGAAGACGGATTCAGTTACCGCTCGCTCCTAAAACTGCTCGATATGGATAGCGTTTACATCGGCTCAAAGTTTGAAAACGGCTATCACGATTGGATTTCCATCCTATATTCGCGGGTGGGGCGATATAAAGAAGCAAGACGCGAGGCCGAGGCTTGTGGGACACAATTCATCGACAAAATGAGATTCAAGCATCATTACAAGGACGTGAAAGCCATTCCTTTGTCGGAGGTGATGGACAGTATCATCGAGAGCAACCGCGTCATTATGATGAATGAGATGCACTTCAATCCTCACAGTAGAGCTTTCGTAATCAGTTGGTTGGAGAAATGCTACCAAAACGGTTACCGCTACCTTGCCGCCGAAACTTTAAGGGCATCGGACACACTGCTGAATCAAAGGCGCACAGTATTATTAGGTGAGACAGGATGGTATAGCGACGAGCCTATTTTTGGTGACTTGTTCAGGACTGCGCTCAACATGGGCTATACGCTTGTACCCTACGAAGGCGACGGCTTCGGGGTTGATCGTGAGGTAAATCAGGCAAAAAACTTGGTGAAAAACATCCTTGACAAAGACCCTGAGGCGAAATTCCTGCTTTTGGGCGGTTTCGGACATATCGCCGACCGCAATGGATGGTACTCTATGGGACGCTATTTCAAGGAACAGTCCAGCATCGACCCATTTACAATGCACTGTATTTTCTTTGATGATGCATACGGGGAAACCGACTCTTTGCAGACCGTCTATTATGATTTGATAGATGCCATGCCTGTCCGTGAGCCCGTTATTATTTACGACACGGTAAAGCATATCTACACCAACCTTTCAGGCATGGATGTCACCTGCTGTCTGCCTCGCACTCATTTCATCGAGGACAACATCCCCGACTGGAAACTCTACAACGGCAAAGTGCTTTTTACCCTTGACCGGCGCTTCATGGACGAAAACGGCTTCCCCGAAGGCTGCGTGAGCGCGTTCCTGAAATCGGAAGGCGAGCAATGTGTTCCCATCGACCAGTATATGTACGGCAAAGATGAAAAACAATTCAAATTGGCGCTTTACAAGGGCGAGTATTTGTTGCGGTTTGATGATGGAAAAGAGTATAAATTTGCTACCATTGAGGTGAAATAAGGAAATCACTGCGGTTTTTTTGTAGTTTTGCAGAAAAGTATTCAAAACCATATCGCTATGAAAAACATTCGACTTTACACTCTGCTTGTGCTCCTACTGATGGTGGTAGGAATCTTTGTTTCGTGTAGCACACAGCCAACCGAAAAGCAAATTGCCGACCAATTCATGAATTTTTCAGACGAATCCACCAGTTTTGAACAAATCAAAAACGCCGTCAAGGACAAGCGCATCGTCATTTTAGGCGAGGCCGGACATGCCGACGGAAGAACCTTTGAAATCAAGTCGGAACTGATCGAATACCTCAACGCGGACAATGAATATGATGTTGTGTTGGAAGGTATGGGCTTCCTTGATGGTGCTGTATTGCAGGGCGTTTTGCCGCCACTATGCATCGACAGCAACTATCTTAATGTGGCCAATGCCTGGAATCCTTTGTGGAGCCAGACAAAAGAAGCATCCTCTTTGGTGGAAGCCATGCGTAGTGGCAAGGTGAGGTATTGGGGTATGGACTGCAACCCTTCTCTCAGCGACTATTTCCTTATCCCATATTTGTTGGCTTCCTCACCCAGCGTTTCAAACGTGTTGGAAGGGAACGCCTTTGATTCCCTGATGGCCATTCACGACCGCATAATGGGCATAGATACCACTTTGACCGACAACGAATTGGATTACTTTGATGCAAAGATGAACCAGATTCGAAAAGCCTTGGAAGACGAAACTTATTTGGAGAAAAAAGCCATCCTTGACATGACCCTTGACAACACCTTGGCTTTTTCGGGACAGGTTAGGCTGGGATTTACCGAATGGGATGCACAAAACGAAGGCATCAACATCCGCGACAGACAAATGGCCGAAAATGTGGAATGGTATCTGAACCGTTTCCCTGAAAGAAAAGTCATCATTTGGACAGCCAACTTCCACGGAGCCAAGCAAATCAACCAAATCAATTACGGCAAGGAACCTGACCCGAATTTGTACAACAAATATGTGCTTTTGGGCGAGCATCTTGAAAAGGCTTTCCCCGGACAAGTGTATTCCTTGGCTTTCACTTCGGGTGGCGGTAGCGAGGGCTATTTCTATGTGAACGACAGCACGGCGATTGTACCAGATTCAACATCAATGGAGTTCCAATTGAGCCAGCGCGAGATGGAATACGGCTTTTGTGATTTGAGCCAAAAGAAAGATTGGGCCGATGTAGTTTTCAATAGCACCATTTTGGGCTATGACTGCAAGTCGGGCAAATGGGCACGGGCTTTTGACGGCATCTTTTACATGAAAGAGAACCACAAGGCGCATGAGATTGATAGATGATAAAGCACAAATCGGCATGATTTTTGTAGCGGCTTAACCTGTGTTTTATACGGTTTAACCTATAAAGATCTGCTCTATGAAGAAGTTTTACACTCTTTTGATTTTGCTTTTCCTTGCCTCCGCGCTTTTCGCACAGTCGGGGAAGGAAGTATTCACCGTGGAAACTTTGGTGTGCGACTCCACGGGCGCAGCCATCAAGGATGTGGCCGTGTATGACGCGAAAGACAACCTCCGCAGCGTCACCGACCGCGACGGCATCGCCCGCATCGCAACGCGCATGGGCGAAACACTTTATCTCTCCCACTTGAGTTTCAAGAAACAAGCCGTCCGAATTGAAGACAAATCTCTGATTGACAACGAAGACGGACGGAAATCGATGCTCATTGTGATGCAACGCAAAATGAATACTTTGACAGAAGTCACCGTCACGGAAAACGCGCCACAGTTGGCTTACGAGAACAAGATGGTCTGGGTGGTGGATTACATGGTGCAAGACGACGGCATCTATATGGTGGCAGGCAACGGTGTAGGTTATGCCTTGCTTCACCTTGGCTTTGAGCAAGATACCATCTCGCGCAAGCCCGTTTCCAAAAAGTTTCAGGAATTCTATCGCGACGCTTTCGGCAATCTGCAACTCATCAGCGGCGACTCCATATATCAAGTGTATTGCGATGGCAGGAATTTACATCTACTATACGGCTATTCCAAAGAGACCTTCCGGCAGAAACTGAAACCCGTAGTGGCCACAACGGACAGCCTTCTTGTGCTTGAAATGCGCAGATACTACGGCCAAGAAGTGGCTTTCGTCGCGGTGAACCGAAACAATGGGCAACGCTTTTTGCTTGAAGACATTGGCGGCGCAACGGTGGAGATGGCCAGAAACTGGCACCTTGACAACTACCGTGAAGCATTGATGGAAGCAGCTAATCTGGAAAACAATGATGACCGCAATTTGACCACTACCATGCTTTCAAGGGATTACAAGGTTTGGGAAGATGCTGCTGGCGAAGTCAGCAACTTGAGCGCAAGCGTCAAACAGCGGCTGATGCTCCGCTCGGTGTATTGTCCGCTGTTCGGCATCGGCAACGAACTCTATCTGTTCGCCTTCCCTACAGATGAACTTTATGTGTTCGACAACATCGGCCAGTTGCAACGGAAGACAGAACTGGATTTCCACAAGTTTCTGGGCGAGGGCTTGAGTAAGCATCTGGTTTCCAAGAACCCGTGGGACAAAAACCTGATTCTCGACCCCGTCAGAAAAATGATGTATGCACAATTCAAAGGGGCGAACGGCATTGTCACCTTGAAAGAAATTGATTTGGCCGATGGCAAGCCGCAACGCGAAATCCGCCTCTCGGAGCATACTTTCCCGCAAAACATCCAGATCTATGACGGCGAGGTGTATTATTTGTTCTTGAACGACCGGCAGACCAACGGACAAGACAGACGAAGCCTATACAAAATGAGAATAGAATAAGAAATTCTCCGTGAAATGATTTTCCACTTTTGCAACATAAAATCCTTTTCGAGAATTAAGGCATTATGATTATGAAAAAAGCTTTACCCTTACATAAACATTCTTGTTTTTTCCCAGTTTTGCAAAATTGAGGAGTTTTCTCCTGTATCTATCTGGAAAAATTGCTATATTTTTGCAGCGTGAAATCAGATTAAAAACACCTAACTTCATTAACCTTAAACAATTACAAAAATGAAAAAAGAATTTTCAAGCATCGCCATCATGGCAGTTGCCTTTTGCATGGCATCTTGTGGAAACAAGAGTGAATTCACCACTTACAACAACGAAAAGCACGGATATTCTGTTGATGTGCCAAGTTGGATGACGCGCAAAGACCCCACGATTGGAAACGACGGAGACGGCACCATCTTCCTAAGCAACCCCAAAGACATGTGGGACATTAACCGCATCGACATTGGCGGAGGTTCCGACGGGAACTGGATGGGCGAAGACTGGACTCCGGAGAACGTGAAGAAAAACTACGAATCAGCGATCGAAGGATACAACGACCTGATTGAACATGAGTGTGGCGACAATTACTATTCGTATGTCCGCAAAGACGAAGATGAATATTTCACGAGGTACAAGCGAGTGTTCAAGGGAAAGAAGGATGCCAGGGTTACGATCTCCCATTATGCCGACAAGGAAGAGAAACTGGGGGGCGACGTGGCCAAGCACATCTTCAACTCCATCACCATCAAATAATCAGACACAAGTAAGAGACAGATGAAGACTATCCTAACCATCATTGCTCTGTGCCTGTGCGCCGCAGAGGGCGCACAGGCACAGAGCCTTCGGGACAACTACCGCTTCGAGGCCTCGTTGGACCTGCCTACGGACGACGGACGCTTTGCTGGCATCATCGTGCAAGGCTTCGTGGACGACGACGACAGCCCCGCCTTCGAGTGTGTACACGAACTGGTGGAATGGGCAGAGCCTGACGAAACGACCTACAGGAGTACTTCGAAGCCGTGAACCGTACTTTCGCGGAAGGATCGGAGCTGGAACCTTTAGACCTTGACAAACAATTCATATGAAAAAGACAGTATTGGCAATTTTGATGCTCTGCGCCGCCGTTGTCGCGCAGGCACAAGTTTCGGAAAACGGCAACTGGTATGACGGCGACCTCTGCTATTCCGCCAAAAACATGGCCGGCGGCAAAGTGCTGATGAACGCCACAGCTGAGGGCGAGGAATTGGAGTTCATGCTCGTCCCCGTGGCGGGCAAAAAAGACACCTACACCGTCGCCGACG
>ONVP01000299.1 GCA_900321315.1 uncultured Bacteroidales bacterium | reverse complement strand
CATGGTCCAAAGCCTCAAACAGTTTGCCGAACTCAAGGTTGTAAGCGGGTGTCCAAGTCCAGTTGTCGGGGATTTCCACCACGAAGGGTTTGTTCAGCGGCTGGTAGGTGAAGGAAGCGATTTCGATGTAGTCGTCGAGGTTCAGTTTGTAGGCTTCTGCAAAACTCTTGGGTGTGTGTTTCTTCCCCTCGAAGGTGAAGTTTTCGGGCACTTCGCCGAGGTAGGCATCGAAAATGCCGGGCATGACTTTCTGCCAAGTGGGCGTCAGTTTTCCGTTGCCGCGCTTGGTGACGCTTTTGGCAAAGTTGGTGATTACCTCGTTCATTTCGTTGTGCATGTGCTTGGTTTCGCCGATGACTTTGCCGGTGTATTCCAACTCGGGCATCATGCCGTAGCGGTCAAGCATGTAGAGCGCGTCAATCACCTCGCCGCCTTGGCTGAGGGTGTTGCAGCCGTGCATCTTGACGTATTTTGTCACTTTTTCCATCCAGGCGTGGCGCACGAGATACATCTCGGACAGGTTGAGTTCCTTGCCGTACATGCGCAGAATCTCGGCTTCGATGAGGCCAGTGCCTGCAAAGCACCAGCAGGTGCCCGAGCTGCCTTGGTTATCGACGGGTGTGTGCTTCACATTGACGGTTTCGGTGAATTGGTAAATCTGTTTTTCTTCTTTCTTCTCTTTCTCTTCTTGGGCGAAGAGCGTCGTGGTGGTGCCCAGCAGCAGCGCGACGGCGGCGAATTTCATCAATCTATTCATGCTATAGTTGGTTTATTGGATTTTAATGACTTTCTTGGTGGCAATGCCCGCGCTGGTGACAGCCTTGATGAAATAGGTGCCGTTGGGCAAGGACGACAGGTCGATGGTGGCTTGGTTGGCATCGACGGGTTGTTGCATCACGACTTGTCCGACGAGGTTGGTCACGCTGATGAGGCTGATGGCTTCGGCTTTGATGTCGACCATGCCGGCGGTGGGGTTGGGGAAGATGCTAAGGATTTGATTTTCAGTGTTTTCTTCTGTTGAGAACGTCCATTCCAAGCAAAGCTCGTTGGTCGGGCTTGACTCGATGTATGCGGTTGCGCCGGTCACTTGATAGCAGTAGTCTTGCTGGCTGTCGAGGGAATCGTCAGTGTAGGTGGTTTCGGTGATGCCTTCTGCAATCAGTTCGCCGTTGCGGTAAACGTTGTAGGTCTCGGCTCTCATGGCCGCATCCCACTCGAGGTTGATGCTGCTGCCGTTGTTCGTGTGGCGCAAGTTCATGGGGATGATGGTCTTGTTGACTGTGATGAAGTTGAGTTCGGGGTGGTTAGTGGTGTTGGCGAACATCGACTCGCATCCCGAATCCTCATACATGGCACAGACGGCGAAGTCGTATCTGTCGTTGCCCATGGCGTTGATGTTGCAGTTGTAAAGCGTTGTTGACCAAAGCTTGTGAATCTCAAAAGGCTGGCCTTTTGAGCGGAGCATGACGGCATAAGCGTCGGGGGTGGCATCTTCGACGGCTTCCCATTGCATTTCAACCTTGTTTTTGTTGATGATATGGGTCGAGAAGTTGCGCGGTGCGGCGCAGGTGCTTTCGGGCATCAGGTTGCAGATGTTGGAAGCGTGCGACTCGCCTCTTTCGTTGAACGAGGTGATGTAGTAGCTATGGAAGGCATTGGCGGCGTTGAGGTCGGTGTATTGGCTTCCGTGGGCGATGTCGTAGAGTGCTCCGTCGCGATAGATGCAATAGCTGATGATTGGTACGTTGACGGTGTTCCAAATGAGTTTCACGTCGTTGCCTTCAACCGTCGCCGACAAGTTGCTTGGCACGTCGTGGAAAGTCCGGTCGCCGTTGCTGTGGTTGGCGATGTGGAACAGGCCTTTGTCGAGGTTGTTGCTCGAACTGGCAAACGACACAAGGCTTTGTCCCTCGCTGTTCTTGATGTCGAAGCTGACGGAGCTGATGTTGTGCGACGGGCGGTTCCAATAGAGGTAGATGTTGCCCGTGGGCACAGTCACGGTTTGTGTCGATGCGGCTGAGGCCGTTGTGGTCTTGGCCACTTCAACGCCTGCCGAGTTGACGAATGAGATGGATGCGTTGCCCCAGCCTTCAGGGTCCGACGAGGTCATGTCCACTGTCCACTGGGTGCTGGGGCCGAGGATGACGGCATCGGAAATGGCTTCGGATCCCTTGGCGGTGTTGACGATGGCGTAAACCGTGTAGGTTACCATGGTGGGCAGATAGTGGTCGGTGAAGCTCATGGTGGCGCCGGGTGTCACGTTTTCTTGGCTGAAGACGGTTCGCCCGTCGCGTTTCACTATGATTTGGTCGATGTTGGTCAGCAGATTGTCGTGGATGTTGTGTGTGGGGTTGGTCCAGCTCAGGGTGGCCGAGAAGTCGCCGTCGGTTTGGGTGGCTACGGTGAGGTTTTCGGGTTGCTTGGGCATGTAAAGGTACACTTCGGTGGGGACGAAGTTGAAGATGGCTGCGGCCCACGAGGCATAGTCGATTTCGTCGATGACAAACCAGCCGTCGCCGCTGCCGCCCAGGCCGCTTACACGAACGCCGGCGGTTCAACTTCTGCCGCAGCAAGCCTCGCGGCAGTTAACTGGGACATGAGCAAAGAAGAATTCGTAAGTGAATGGTCTGATCGTCTAAACAACTACCTGAGCGGTACCGCCATGGCGGGGCAGGGCGAAAACTACGCTGAAGCTGCATGGAAGTACGGCGTTGACCCGCGTATTGGCGCGGCCGTTTCAACCGTAGAAAGTGGCACGGGTGCTGTTAACTTCAGGTCTTACAATGCCTGGGGTTGGGGCAACTACAGCTATTCTTCATGGGACGAAGCCATCGATTCCTGGACAAGCGGTTACGCCAAAGGCTACAGCAATAATGTCTCGGCCGAAGACGCTGCGAAGTATTGCCCGCCGAATTCTGGCGAATGGAAATATCCAGGTCTTCCGTATCCTGTACCATGAGAATGTCTCCTGTCCGAACCTCATCCCCAAGTTCCGCATTCACCGCCA
>ONVP01000049.1 GCA_900321315.1 uncultured Bacteroidales bacterium | reverse complement strand
CTTCTTCGTTCGCGGTGTCGCACCACGCGGCCACTTGCCAGTGGTAGATGGTGCCGGAGTTGAGGCCCGTGAGCGGATAGACGCCTCCCACAAGGTCGGTGCTGTGTACGTCGATGGTGGTCCATTCGGTGGCGCCGTGGGCTTGGTATTGCAGTTTCCAAGCCGTTTCGCCGCTTTCGCCGGCTGTCCAACTCAAGTTGGCGGAATAAAGGTCTATGTCACTAGAGGTGAGGCCGGTCACAGGCAAGCACTCAGGCATCTGCACAAAATCGTAATCGAAGGTGGTCTTGGGGAGGAAGTGCCGTTGTTGGATGAGGGGACCATTATTGCCGAGAGAAGCACCCAGTACCTCAACACCATACCAAAAACAATTGTTGGTAGTGCCGGGAACTGTCTGCTTGAAACCAATCAACAGGTTGCCGCCCAAATAATGATAAGGACTGTCCAACATGACTATCATTTGGCCGTTGATGATTTGAAGACGGGCCGAATTCCTAACCATGTTCATATAGGACCAATCAATGAGAGACGACAAGGTGGTCTGTCCTGTTTCGGTCATATAAACCTCAAATTCGGCATTGCCCCAATCGAGGTTGCTGAATTCCTGGTGGGGATAGAAGGTCATCTTTGAGATGGTGCCCCACTTCATGACTGCGAGGTCGCCGGCAGGGATGATGAACTGACTATATGACGCGTTCGCAACCCAATCTCCACTAATTGGCACTGCGGAATTGTAATCGGTGCCGTCGTTCACTGTAAGGGAGTACGTGCTGCTGGCCGGACGTTCGTCTTTCGGGGCGCACAACGCGCTTTGTGATTTTGCTATCACACTGAAAGCAAACAGGTTAAAGAGAATCAAGGCAATCATGGGCGCCTTTGCATTTTGATGTAAGTTTTTGTCCATGGTTAGGGTTGATTTTAGATGAATAAAAAAAAGAATTTTTGCGGGGCAAAGATACAAATTGTTTCCGAAAATGGCAAACCTTTATCGCCACATTCGCATTTTAATGCTGGACTGAAGGTCGCTTTTCAACAATAAAACCGCTTTCTTGACGTTTCCATTCCAGCTTTTGGCACAAAATTTTGAACATTTTCGCCGAAGCGACGAGGGAATTTTGTATTTTCGTCAAAAATTTCGACCTATGACAAGACCAAGATTTGTTCTTATAACATTGATAATGAGTTTGTTGTCTGTTTCTATATCGGCGCAAAAGCATATCGGGGACTACGATCCCACGGCCCTTTTCAACGAGGGCGTGTTGTGTTTCCAAAACCAAGAATTTGGAGCGGCTTTGTCGGCTTTTGAGCAATATCGTGCCATGACCGCCGATGCCAAGTCGCAGCGTTGCGTGGATGCGCAATACTACGAGGCGGTCAGCGCGCTCTATCTCGGCCACGCCGACGGACCGGCCAAAGTCATCCAGTTCGTGAACGACAACCCAGGAAGCACTTGGGCACGCCATGCCAACTTCCTCTACGCCAACCATTTGTTCCAAAACAAGAAATACAAGGAAGCCTTGGAGATTTATGAGAAAACCGACGCGGCCTCGCTCACTGCCGACGAGGCGCAGCAGTTGCAGTTCAACAAGGCCTACGCCTATTTCCAGCAGGCCGACTTGGACAAGGCCATGCCGCTCTTCCACGGCCTGATGATGAACGAGGGCAAATACAAGGATTCGGCGAAGTATTACTACGCTCACATCCAGTATGTTAAAGAACGCTACAACGAGGCGTTGTCCAATTTCCGCCAACTGCGCGCCCATCCCGACTACGCCAAGGTGGTGCCAGTTTACATCATGCAAATCAACTACTTGAACGGCGACTACCAGTCGGTAATCGAGGAAGGCCCGCAGGCCATACAAAACGTCGACAAGAAGCGCAAGGGCGAGCTGGCGCAAATCGTCGCCGACGCTTATTTCCAGCAGAAAAACTACGACAAAGTCCTTGAATATTACGGCCTCTACAAGAAAAACCTGACGCGCGGCATCTCGCGTGAAGCCTATTACCAGATGGGCGTGAGCAAGATGATGAAAGGCGATTATCAGGCGGCCATCGCCGACCTCTCCAAGGTGGCTGGCGACAAGGACCCGATGTCGCAATACGCCTCGTATTACTTGGGTTCGTGCTACGCCAAGACCGACGAGCCGAAATACGCCCGTGGCGCGTTCTACACCGCCTACGCCGCCAAATTCGACCCCGAAATCAGCGAAGAAGCCCTGTTCGACTATGCCCGATTGAGCCTCATTCCCGGCGCCGACCCCTTCAACGAAGCCGTCGGCCTGCTCGACAATTTCATCGCCGAACATCCCAAATCGACACGCAAGGCCGAGGCCGAAGAGATGGGCATCTACCTGTTGCTCAACGCGAAAGAGAACGAGCAAGCCTTGGAGCGCCTCGAAGCGATGAAGAAGAAAAGCCCCGAATTGCAAACCGTTTACAACGAACTGCTTTACGTCACGGGCATCGACAACTACCAGAAGGGCAACTACGACAAGGCGCAGGTGTATTTCTCCAAAATTATGAACAGCAAGCAGTCGGAGAAAAACAAGGCCGAAGCCTGCTTCTGGCTCGGCGAGTCGGCCTATCAGCTCGGCGACCACACCACGGCGGCGCGCTACCTGAACCAGTTCAAGGGCATGAATGGCGCCTCAGGCCTGCCCGAATACACCCTCGCCGACTATGACTTGGGCTACATCTACTACCAAAAGCCCGACTACGATGCAGCCGAGGCAAGCTTCCGCCGTTTCATACAAGCCACCGACGACACGCAAAAAGACTTGAAATCAGACGCTTACATCCGCTTGGGCGACTGCTTCTATATGGAACGCAACTACAACAACGCCATCAATTATTACGACCTTGCCACACGCATCGGCAAGCGCAACGCCGACTACGCGCTCTACCAGCAAGGACTTTGCCAAGGCGCCAAAGGCAATGCCAACCAAAAGATTGCCATGCTCAATGATTTGGTGCAAACTTACCCGAGCACACCGTATTACGAGCAGGCTTTGTTCGAAATTGGCAACACCCACCTCGTGCACGGCGACCATCGCTCGGCCATTGCCAGCTTCAACCGCCTCATCAAGGACAGGCCGCGCTCGAGCTACACGCGCCAAGCCATGATGAAAGTCGGCATGATCTATTACAACAACAACCAGTACGACCAAGCCCTCACCAACTTGAAAAACCTCGTGGCCTCCTATCCCAATACCGACGAGTCGCGTGAGGCACTGAGCATCATCCGAAGCATCTACATGGAACAGAACAAGTTGGATGAGTATTTCGGCTACGTTAATGCCAACGGCGGACAGGTGAAGGTGACGCAACAAGATTCTTTGGCCTTCGCCAACGCGGAGAATTTCTACCTCGATGGCCAATACCAGAAGGCGCAAACGGCTTTGGACTACTATTTCAACAACTTCAGCAAGGGAGCCTATTCGCTGAAAGCGCACCAATACGCCCTCGACTGTGCCGAAAGGGTGGGGACGGAGGAGCAGGTCATTACGCACCTTAATTATATATTGTCGCAACCCGACAACGACTACACTGACAACGCCCTGCTGAAGATGGCGCGCATCGAGTACGAAAAGGGCAACTACAGCAAGGCCGGCCAGCATTACGAGCGCCTGTCGCGCATCACCGAGGAACCGCTCAAGCGCCTCGAAGCCCTCGAAGGCAGCATGAAGAGCAACTTCTTCCTCGGCAACTACGACAAGGCCATCGAAATGGGCGAAAGCCTGCGCCAGTCGCGCGACCTGACCGACGAGCAGGTGAACCAGATCAACCACATCATGGGCAAGTCGTACTTCGAGAAAGGCAACTACAGCGCGGCCATCGAACGCCTCGACAAGAGCGCGCGTAACGACAAGTCGGTGTATGGTGCGGAGAGTGCGTACTATTCCGCCGTGGCCTCCATCAAGCTGAAAAACTACGACGAAGCCGAGAACAAGGTGTTCGACATATCGGACAACTTTTCGGCCTACAACTATTGGGTCGCCAAGTCGTTCATCGCCCTCGCGGATGTCTATGTGGCCAAGGAAAACTATTTCCAAGCCAAGGAAACCCTCCGCAGCGTCATCGACAACTACAAAGGCAACGACCTGAAACAAGAAGCCCGCGCCAAGCTCGCCGAGGTGGAACGCAAAGAGCCGAAAGTCAGCAGCAGCAACGGCATCGAACCTATCGAACCCGATTAACCCCAGCCCCGTAGGGGCGACAGGCTATTAGGCAGGCGGTGTAAACCCCTGCCGACAGACGGAACAGCAACCAACCAAGCCCCGTAGGGGCAACAGAATAAAACACAATGAAGAAATATATTTTATTGATTGTCACGGCCACGTTGGCCATCCAAACCTTCGCTCAACACGACGAACAAGTCACCGTGGAAGGCAAATACCGCCCCAAGGTGAACAAAGTAAACAAACTGACGCTTGAGCCCGAAACACCCCAGCCCTTTTACGAGCTGCCGAGCACCGAAATCAGCTTGAAAGATGCCGACCGCAAGTTTGCCCTCAACTTGGAGAAAATCGCCCCGACGGCCTTTGCCGCCAAGAACGACAAACTTGTCATTCCGACCAAAAACTTCCTCATGGCAGGCATCGGCACGCGCCTCTCGCCGATTTTCCTCTACAAGCACAACTCCATGCTGACCAAGACTTTAGGCTTGGGCGTGGGCATCAAGCACAATTCCTCGTGGCTCAACATCAAGGACTATGCGCCTTCAGGATTTATGAACAATGCCTTCGACATCAATCTGACAACCAGCAAGTTCGACGGCTTCCAAGTGGATGGCGGCGTGTATTACAAGCATGATGTGTATCATTATTATGGCGTCAATCTGGCTGAAACGCCATTAACCGATGAGCAAATTGAGAGGTATTGTCCGCGCCAGACATACAACACCGTCGGCGCACGCATTGGCTTGGCCTCCACCTCGACGCGCACGGGTGAGATGAGCCATTCTGGGAGTTTGGACTATCAATATACTTTTGACGCTTTCTATTCAAAGGAGCATTTTGTCGGCATCGACTATGGTCTGGGTTACACCCAAAACTGGTGGGGCAACAAGAGCCAACCACAAAAAATGGGTGTGGATTTGAGCTTCCAATATGATGGATGTGCTCCTGCTGGATTTTTCGAGAATCGTATCTTGTTCAAAATCAATCCATTCTTTGAGATGAAAGACGAGTTCTATCGCCTGCATCTGGGTTTTTGGCTGGATGGCGTTTCCGGCGAGGAGTTGGATGACTCTTTCTTCGCCATTCGTCCTGATTTGAGCGGAAGTTTGTTCGTCTTGGACAAGAAACTGGAGTTTTACGCCGGACTGAAAGGTGGACGCAAGTTGATGAGATTCAGTGAAATCATAGAGGAAAACCCTTTCGTAAACATCATCTCTCATGATGAAATGCAAGTCGTCAGGAATGAGAAGCTTTGTTTTGAAGGCGGTGTCCGGACTAATATTGTCGAAATCATCGATTTGCACTTGGGCGTGCGTTATCGTCATGTCGGCAATGATGCCTTTTATGGGTTTGGCTATAACCCGGGCCAATTGTATGACCTTTTCCAATACATACAAGTCCCTGACATCCACAATAGCTATATGCTCATATATGACGAAACAAAGACGGTGTCTGTTTTGGCCGATTTGCGCATCAAGTTGCGCAACAGCCTCACCGCCGATTTGGGCTTTGCCTACAACAATTGCGCTCCAACGGTCGAGAATTACGCTTGGTATCGTCCCACCACCGAAGCCAAGCTGAAACTGACCTACGACTACGACGATGAATTGTCTTTCAACGCTTCGTGGCTCTATCAAGGCGGGCGTTACACAAAGGCCCCTGGTGAAAACGGAGCTTGGGACGTCCAAAAGATGAAAAATGTCTTCGACCTCAGCATCGGCGCGGATTATCGTGTCAATGAGCAGATTACGGCATTTGCGCTAATCGACAATTTGGCTTGCCAGAAGTATCAACTCTATTACAACTACCCAGTGACTGGCATCCAACTCTTTGCGGGCGTGAAACTGAGATTCTGAAAACGCCCCAAACGCCTCGAAAAGCCCCTCCTCGTCGATGGGGCTTTTCTTTTTCCTGTGTGCGCGAAAAAAGAGGCGTTTTCAAAATTTGCCCGTTTTTAGCCCCGCAGAGCCATTTTTGACGAAAAACAATTTTTTCAACTTTTTGGGGCATCGTGCCGAAAAAATCCGTACCTTTGCACCTTTATTTGAAAACAGCAAAAAATCCGAAAATGACTGAAGAAGAAAAAAGAGAATTGGCAAGCGAAGAATACGGTGCCAGTAAAATCCAAGTGCTTGAAGGCTTGGAGGCCGTGCGCAAACGTCCGGCCATGTATATCGGCGACGTGCATTTCCGTGGCTTGCACCATCTGGTATATGAAGTGGTGGACAACTCCATCGACGAAGCTATGGCAGGCTACTGCGACACCATCGACGTGCGCATCCTGCCCGGCAACGCCATCAGCGTCCTCGACAATGGCCGCGGCATCCCGACGGGTATGCACCCAAAAGAGCATCGCTCGGCCCTCGAAGTGGTTTTGACCGTGCTTCACGCCGGCGGCAAGTTCGACAAAGGTTCTTATAAAGTCTCCGGCGGTCTGCACGGCGTGGGCGTCAGCTGCGTGAACGCGCTCTCCACCCACCTCACCGCCGAGGTCTATCGCGAAGGCCAAATCTTCATGCAAGAATACGAATACGGCAAACCGCTGTACGACGTGAAAGTGGTGGGCACGACCGACAAGAACGGCACCCGCATCACCTTCCATCCCGACGGCTCGATCTTCCAAACTACGGAATACGACTACAGCACCCTCGCCAACCGTATGCGCGAGCTGGCTTACCTCAACCACGGTGTCACCATCATGCTCACCGACGAGCGCCAAAAAGACGAGAACGGCGAATACCGCAGCGAGACCTTCTACTCCGAAAACGGCCTCATCGATTTCATCGCCTACCTCGACGCCAACCGCGAAAAACTCATCCCCGAACCGATTTACATCTCCGGCGAACGCAACAACGTGCCGGTGGAAATCGCATTGGAATACAACAACGAGTACAAGGAAAACCTGCACTCGTATGTGAATAACATCAACACCATCGAGGGCGGAACGCACCTGCAAGGCTTCCGCTCGGGCTTGACGCGCTCTTTCAATGCTTACGCCGAGAAGAGCGGCCTGATGGAGAAATTGGAGAAACTGAAGGTGAAGATCTCGCCCGACGATTTCCGCGAAGGCCTGACCGCCGTCATCTCGGTGAAAGTGCCGGAGCCGCAGTTTGAAGGCCAAACCAAAACCAAGCTCGGCAACGACGAGGTGATGGGTATCGTGAACTCCATCGTGGGTCAGCAACTGTCTGATTATTTGGAAGAACATCCCAAGGAAGCCAAGACCATCTTCGACAAGGTGACCTTGGCCGCCCAAGCCCGCCAAGCGGCCCGCAACGCCCGCGAAAAAGTGCAACGCAAGGGTGCACTTTCGGGATTCAGCCTGCCCGGCAAGCTGGCCGACTGCTCCGAGCGCGACCCTGCCAAGACAGAGCTTTACCTCGTTGAGGGTGATTCCGCCGGCGGTTCCGCCAAACAAGGCCGCGACCGCAATTTCCAAGCCATCCTGCCTTTGCGCGGTAAGATTTTGAATGTCGAGAAGGCCATGGAACACCGCGTGTTCGACAGCGACGAAATCAGGAACATCTACACCGCTTTGGGCGTGACCATCGGCACGGAGGAGGATAGCAAAGCCTTGAATATCGAGAAGTTGCGCTACCACAAAGTCATTATCATGACCGATGCCGATGTGGACGGCAGCCACATCACCACCCTGATTCTGACTTTCTTCTTCCGCTATATGCGCGAGCTGATTGAGAACGGCTATGTCTATTGCGCCACGCCGCCTTTGTACCTCATCAAGCGCGGCACCAAGCCGATTTGCTACTGCTGGACTGACGAGGAACGCATGGCCAAGATGGCCGAGCTGACCAAAAACGGCACTGTGGGCGGCTACGACGTACAGCGTTACAAAGGTCTTGGTGAAATGAACCCCGAGCAGCTGTGGGAAACCACCATGGACCCGGCTCACCGCACGTTGCGCCAAGTGACCATCGAGAACGCCATGGAGGCCGACCATATCTTCTCCATGCTCATGGGCGACGAAGTGGCTCCGCGCCGCGAGTTCATCGAACAGAACGCCACATACGCGAATATCGACGCTTGATGGTTGATATTCAAACTGAATGGAAAAAGGAGGGCCGTTTGGCTCTCCTTTCTTGTTGCTTCTACCTGTTTTTGGCCTTGTTTTTGTCATTTTTCCCTCCCGTTTTTCGCTCAATTTGTTTTGCCGCAAGTTTTTTTTCCTGCACTACTTGCGCATTTCAAATAAATTCGTGACCTTTGCCCAAAAATTTCGCTTATGGAAACATTCAAGAAAGGTGAGAAAATTGGCAAATATGTTGTCAATTCGTTTATCAAGAAAGGCATTGTGGCTGAATCATATACGGTGTATGGCAGCGACGACATGATGTATTTTATGAAGGTGTACGACTTCGGCAAGATTCCTCGCGAGCAGTTGTTTGAAGGCAAGGAAGTGTATGAGATTCAGCTTTGTAGGGAGTTGGGGTCGGAGGGAAACGAGCATGTCGTCCGTTATGTTGATAACGGCGAGATGCGCAAGGGAAATGTGAGCTACCATTATCTCGTGACCGAGTTTTATCGTGGAGATTTGCTCTCTGAGGCCGTCGCCAAGGAGGGCGCATTCGATGTGGAGGATGCGGTTCAAATCACCTTGTGTGTGTTGAGCGGCTTGTCGTACATCCATTCCCGTGCGCTGATACACAACGATATACGTCCGTCGAACATCATGCTGCAAGAGTTAGACGACGGGATGCTGCTCCCGACCATCATTGACCTCGGCCACATTTCCTATATGGTCAAAGGTCGCCCGACGTTCCATGTGGAAGACCTGAAGCCGTTCTTCCGCGCCCCTGAAACCTTCCACTCGGTTTACACGGTGAAAAGTGACATCTTCTCCACGGGAGCGCTCCTATACTACCTGATTTTCGGGCAGTCGCCCTGGGAAACGGATTTGTCGCTCTGCAAAGCCGACAAAAAGAAAGTCGCCGACGCAGTGAAAAAGGCCCGGAAGCAAGATCTCGTCTTGGAAACAGATAACGTGAAACTCCCTGATTACATGAAAGCTATCTTGCTGAAAGCCTTGGCCTTGAAGTCAGGCGACCGCTTCACCTCGGCGGCGGAGTTCTCCCAAGCTTTGTTCGAGCAAGTGATGCCCGAACTGGCCCGACAGATGGAAGAGACTGACAATCAAGACAACGAGGTTCAGAATCAGTGCGATAATGTCGTCCCGATCACCTTCAAGAAAGGCTCGGGCAACGGCTTCGACAATGTCACGGGTCGCGACGAGCTGAAGGAACAACTGCGTAAGGAAGTGCTTTTCGCCTTGCAGAATCCCGAAAAGGCGAAGTTGTACAGGTTGCCAGCCATCAACGGCGTGTTGCTCTATGGCCCTCCTGGATGCGGAAAAAGCCTTGTGCTTGAGAGCTTTGCGGAGGAATTGGGCTTCAACTACAGCCTCATCCAAGCCGCCGAATTCGGCAATATCTACCAAGAAGGCGTGTTGGACAACCTGCAACGCCTCTTCGATGCGGCGGAAATCAAGGCACCGTTTGTGCTCTGCTTCGATGAACTGGAGTTCCTTGCGCCCAATCCGAACGCGGAAAACGAGGAAGTGGGCGTCACAGCACAGATTTCGGCCCTGTTCGGAATGATGAACGATTGCGCGAAGAAGGGCATCCTCGTGGTGGCCACCACCAACCGCCCTGACATGATCGACCAGTCCATCATGCGCGTGGGCTGCTTCGACCGCGTCTTCTTCGTGCCGCAGCCTGATTTCGAGGCGCGCAAGGACATCTTCATGGACCACCTGAAAGACCGCCCTTGCGAGGAACTGGATTTCGACGAATTGGCTAAAATGTCGGACGACTTCAACGCGGGCGACATCACCGAAGCCGTCAATGAGGCCGCCATGACCGCCGCCTACAACGATGTGCCGATTTCGCAAAAGATCCTCATTGACGTGCTGAAATACAAAAACCCGACCTATTCCACCAAAACGCGCATCGGCTTCAACAAGGATTAAGCGTTATGAAGGTCAATGGATTGGTTTCCAAATGTTTGGAATTGAAAGGAATTGTCGCGAAAAAGAGCGGCCTGGGCTTGAATTTCACCTTCCAAGGATGGAATTTCCTGCTTTGGAACGATAGGGAAGACCCTTCATTTTTCCGCCTAACCTTGCCCGGTATTTTCGACGTGACCGACGACAATTTCGCAAAGGCGATCATGGCTTGCAACAATGTCAATTGGAAGTACAAGGTGGTGAAAGCGGTACTCTATGATTATGAAGACGGCAAGGAAAAAGGCGCTTCGGTATGGTTGTGCTACGAACAACAACTTGATGCCGCCACCAATATTGACAACCTCGTCCAGCAAGCGGTTTCTGCACTTTTGTCTGTAAGCGAGGATTTTTTGAAGGAAATGAACGATGAATAACTGTTTATGTATATGAGAATCAGGTTTTTAATTCTATATGTAATGCTGTCGAGCTTTGCCGTTGCGCAACATAACACCACGAATGATTCCATCAAAACCATACTTGCCACGCCCGATTACGATGCTGCCTCGGTGAGCGTGGATGTGGCTTGCGTAGGCGAAAACGAAGGGATTTCATTTCAGGTCCAAGCATCGTTTGAAGGGCAACTTGTGGCATCGGGCCAATCTGCCGTAGGAAAGCCCTTGGAGTTGAAAATGCCCAACGACTTCTTGCGCTGGACTCCCGACCATCCCTTTCTTTATGATTTGAAAATCAGTTTGTTGCGAAAAAATGAAATTGTCGATGAGGCCGAAACCCAATTTGCCATGCGTTGTTTTAACGCTGAATCGGATGAAAATGGCAAGGTGCATTTCACCATAAACCACTTTCCGGTTTTCTTGTTTGGGCCATCGCATCATCCCGAGCCTTGTTCCGCGGACTCTGTATTTAGTGAATTTCTGAGAATCAAGGATTTGGGATACAATATGGTTCGCTTGCAAGGTGATTCAGTGCCGCAAAGTTGGTATCGGTATTGCGATCGCATTGGCCTTGTCGTGTGGCACGATGCTTTGGATGAAGTTTCCGTTCCACTGAAATCGGTGCCAATAGTGGAAATCAGCGTTCCGCTTGACGAAACTGATGTGGAGAAAGCCTCCAACGCTTATTTGGAGCACGCCAACAGAATCTATCTGATGGCCTTTCAAGGTTTCGCGGCAGCTGTTTTTGAACGTTTTTTCGACAGCGAAACCGACTGTTGCGGCCTGATGTCTCACGATGGAAAAACGCTGAAAATCGACGAAAAACAAATCATGCGGATAAACAGGAAAATCAGCCATGCGGCGGCGGAATGATGTTTTTCGGGCGGAATCGATGAAATTTTCTTCGATTCCGCCCGGATTTTTACAAAAACTGGGCGGAATCGACGGTTTTTTGCTCGATGTCGCCCAGTTTTTTATTCGTACAAGTCTTCTAATGTGAGTTTGAAGGCCATTTCAGAAACGTAACTGTTTTCTGAAGTCCCGTTGGTGGTGATTAAGGTTGGGAAGATACCGCATTGGGTTCCAGCCTGTTCGGCAAAGGTCGCCCAGCGCACTCTGATATTGTCGGATTCTTCTTTGTCCAAATGGTAAAGTCCTTCGCTGTACTTGATTTCGCAAACGTTGATCATCTTGTCGGCACGCTCAATGATGAGGTCGATTTGCGCTTTTGTGTCTTTCGATTTGCTTCGCCACGAATAGTATTCGGTGCCGATGCCGTCAATTTTGAGGGCTTTCTTGATTTGCGGGATGTGCGCCATGCAAAGCCGCTCAAAGGCATGGCCGTACCATGTGTTGACGGTGGGCGTACCGAGATGCTGTTGCCAATATTGCCCGTCTTCAAATTTTTTCGTCGCGAAAGTGAGGTAAAACAGCGTGAAGAAATCGGTGAGTTGGAAAATGCTTCCGGTTGCCTTGATTTTCTTCTCACGGACATAGTAACGGCGTATGATGTCGCAGTTTTCAAGGTCTTCCAACTGCTCGGTGAGATGCCCGTTGTCGGCAGTTTTGAGGTTTTCGGTGAGTTCGAGTCGTGTCAGTCCCGACTTGTTGGCGGCCAATTGGGTGATGATTTTCAGGTATGGGTTCACGTTGTCGAACAGCGACTTGTATAGCGATTCGTATTCCGTGGCCAATTCCCCGTTTTTGCTGAAGCACAGTCGGTCGATGTTTTGGGCGAGGCTTTCATCGTTGCGCAACAGGCTGAGGTAGTAAGGCACACCGCCGAAGGTCATATAGGTTTGTGCCATCATCAGGCGGGTCCAATGGAAACCGTTGGTGTTCAGGTATTCTTCGGTTTCTTTGAGCGTGAACGGCGCCAGGTGCATGGTGT
>ONVP01000178.1 GCA_900321315.1 uncultured Bacteroidales bacterium | reverse complement strand
AACCATCGCCTTGAACGGCGGTGACAACAGCAACTTCGAAATGTCCACCAACAGCGGAACATGGGCCAGCTCGCTCACGCTCGAACAGAGCGGCGGCAGCTTCAGCAGCGAAGTGGCCATCCGCTTGAAAGACAACCTCGTAGTCGGTGATTACAACGACGTCATCACGATTTCGTCGGAAGGTGCCACCAATGTCACTGTCAATGTGAGCGGCTCTGTGACCACGCCGCCTACCTACACCGTTACATACAACTCCCACGGCGGCAGCGGCACCATGACCGACGAAAACAGCCCCTACCTTGCCGGAGTTGAGGTGACCTTGCTCGAAAACACCTTCACCGCCCCCGAAGACATGATATGGGACTCGTGGCAAGTGAAAGATGCCAGCGACAATGATGTAACCGTTAGCGAAGGCAAGTTCACCATGCCCGCCAGCAACGTGACCGTTACAGCACAATGGGTGACCGACCCCAACGCCCCTGAATATGAGTGGATCGAAACCGCTTTGGCAGACCTTGAGGAAGGTGATGTTTTTGTGATTGTGGGAAATAATGGTAATACCTATGCAATGCCCAGTACTTTGGTTTCAAACACACAACCTGTCGCAGTTTCCATTTCAATTCTGGATGACAAAATAGAAGGAACTGTAACTGACAATTTGAAATGGAATGTAACTGGTAACTCAACTGATGGATATATCTTCCATCCCAACGGTGATGCAACAAATTATCTTTATTGTAACACAACAGCATCGACTAGTAGCAATACAAACATGAGAATTGGCACACAGAACAGCAGCATACGTAATCTTTTCGTGCTTGAACAGGATTCAAATAATGAAAATCATTTAGCTACGAAGGATGAATATACCAAAAGATACGTTCATTTGAATGGCTCTACCGATTGGCGAGGATATGTTGCCATAGGTACCAACTCGACAACTGTCAAGTTCTACAAGCGCCAAGTGGCAAGCAACGAGCCTTCCATCACCCTCAGCACGTATGCGATCAATGCCCCCGCCGAAGGAGCCACTGGCGACTTTACGGTGATTTGCCAAAACATGGGCACCAATCTCGACATCGACGTTTGGACATGCAACGCCACGGGTGAGAGCTACGTCGAATACAACTGGGTTGAGACTGAAGTCAACGGCACCGAGATTACCTACACAATCCATGCCAACGATGGAGCAGCCCGCACTGCCTATCTGAAAGTCAAGGTGGCTGACACTGATGCCTTTGAAGTCTATTCTTCCGAGCTACTCACCATCACCCAAGCCGCTCCCGCCCCGAAATACATTGCCACGGTTGCATCCAACATCAGCAACGGCACGGTGAAGATTGTGGATGGCATCGACGAAGTCGATAATATCGAGGTTGAGGAAGGCGCCGAAATCATTTTGACCTACACCGCTGAAGCTGGCTATGCGCTCGGCGAATGGAACGTGTATAAAGACGGCGACGAAACCGTGAAAGTGACCGTCAGCAACAACAAGTTCAACATGCCGGCCTACGATGTCGTCATCTCGGCCACCTTCGTTGAGGCAACCACCTATACCCTGATTACGAGCATCGACGAACTCGTTTCTGGCAAACGGTATGTCATTGCAGGTGTCAAAAACTCTACCACTTATGCCATGGGCAAAGTTGGATCTACCAACAGCAACAATAACAGAGTCGCTGTTGCTGTAGAAATAAACAACAACACAATTGCTGGAAACAACGACGTTTGCGAGGTCGTCATCATCGGCCCAGATGCCGATGGCTTCTACTCTCTTTACGATGTTGCCAACACTGGCTATTTGTATGCTGCCAGTAGTAGTGCGAATAACCTGAAAGCACAATCAACCAACAACAATAACGGTAGATGGACCATTGAATTTGAAGAGAACGCTGCCAACATCGTTGCGCAAGGCTCTAACAGTCGTAACATCTTGCGTTTCAACAACAACGGAGACAATTGCCTCTTCTCCTGCTATGCTAGCGGCCAACAACCTATCTACCTCTACGCCAAAAACAACGAAACCACCGTTTCTTACAAGATGACCATCAACGGCTACAGCAACTCCACCAACCCCAAAGGCGGCTACTATCTGATTGCCTCGCCCTTCGGCCAAGTGGCACCCACCGTGGAAACTGGTTTCCTCGCTCCCGACTACGACCTCTACCGCTTCGACCAAACACAAGAACAGGAATGGCGCAATTATAAGCAGCAGCCTTTCAACCTCGTTTCGGGCCACGGCTATCTCTATGCCAACAGTGGCAATGTTACGCTCACCTTTGAGGGTTATCCTTACGTTGGCAGCGGCCAGGTGTTCTTGTCGTACACCGAAGGCAACAATTGGGCGGGATGGAACCTCATCGGCAACCCGTTCAACGCCGCCGCCACGATTCCCGGCGAAATTTCATACTACACCATGAATGAAAATGGTTCGGATTTGACGCCTGGCGAAAGCCACAGCGTTGGTGCCATGGAAGGCATCTTTGTCGTCAAGACCACGGAAATCGGACAATTCGTCACCTTCACGCAAGGCGCAAAAGCCAACACCGAACACAACGCCCGCTTGGTGCTCAACTTGAGCAGCAACAGCAAGCTCACCGACCGCGCCATCATCCGCTTCGGCGAAGGCCAAACGCTGCCAAAGTTCATGCTCAACCCTGAGCACACGAAGCTATACATCACCCAAGAAGGCACAGACTACGCCGTGGTGCGCAGCAACGACCAAAGCGAAATACCCGTCAGCTTCAAGGCCGCCGAAAACGGCACCTACACCATCAGCATCACCATCAATGACATTGAGATGGAACAGCTCCACCTCATCGACAACATGACCGGAGCCAATGTCGATCTGCTAACCACCCCGAGCTACACCTTCGAGGCCCGCACCACCGACTACGCCTCGCGCTTCCGCCTCGTGTTCAGCACCACCGGCATTGAAGAGAACAGCGAAAACGCCAGCTTCGCCTTCTACAATGGCAGCGAATGGGTGATCAACGCCTCCGAAAACGCCACTGTCGAGGTTGTCGATATGATGGGGCGCGTGGTGCTTCATACAGACGTTGCACGCAACGTCTCTACAAGCGGGATGGCATCAGGTATGTATGTGATGCGTTTGATTGACGGCAACAACGTGAAAACGCAGAAAATTGTGGTAGAATAACGATAATACGTTTGTAGGGACGCGCCACGTGCGTCCGCTAATTACGCAACAACGAACGCATTTGATGCGTCCCTACAAATCTTAAATTTTGAATCTTAAATCAACTATAAATATGAAAAAAAACATTCTGACAATCGCAATCGTGCTCGGCCTGAGCACCGCAGCCTTTGCCGAATATGGCGGAGGCCTGTTCAAGCGCGGCTATGTTTCCGACGAGGAATTCTACGGTGCCGGCACCAAAGGAAACGGGACACCCTTTCTCCCGAACCACAACTGGGACAACAACTTCGATGCCGACGGTCCCTTAGGCAGCGGCATTGCCGTGTTGCTCGGCCTTGGCGCAGCCTACGCATTCTCAAAGAAGCGCAAGGACTAACCACGACTATGTGTTTCCACATGTAGTAGTTTTTCATTTTTTATTTTTTCCTTTTTGTTTTTATTTTGTTAGCCTGCCGGCGGCCTTGTGTCGCCGGCAGTGTTTTTTGCGGGGCTGGAAAAAGGAGGGGTTCATTGGCACAAAAAACTGTGTATCAGCTCAATTTGGTGCATAAGGGCTTCATCTTCGTCGTCGTGCTCATGCCAGATGACGTAGTCGGCCAAAGCGCGTTTGGTGTCGTCGGGCCATTGCTTCGCCATGCGGCGGCGCACGGTGGCCTCGTCGCAATGGTCGCGTTGCATCACCCGACGCAAACGGGTGGCTTCGGAGGCCGACACCATCACCACGGCATCGAAGCGCGAGCCGAGGCCTTTCTCAAGGATGATGGCAGACTCGTAGAGCACGTATGGCGACTGCTGCTGCTCGGCCCAAAGGTCAAAATAGGCACTGAGGGCAGGATAAAGGATTTGCTCCACATCGTGCATAGCCGCAGCGTCGTTGAAGATGACTGCGGCAAGTCGGGCTTTGTCGAAACTGCCGTCGGGCAGATACAAGCCACTGCCAAAACGTTGCGTCATGGCTTCGCGGATGTCGGCACGCAGGTAGAGCCGCTTGGCCTCGTCGTCGCTATAGAAAACGGGGATGCCGATGCTGGCGAACAAGGTGCTGACCCACGATTTGCCGCTGCCAATGTTTCCGGTGAGAGCCACTTTCTTCATTGCAGGATGACGTATTCCACTTTGTCTGGCGAAGTGTTGAGCACTTGTACGTATTTCGGCCATTCGACGAGCCTGACATCGAGCAATGGCCTGAGCGAGTCGAGTTGCGCCTCGTCGACTTCGGCGCGGAAGTCGTCGGCAGCAAGTTTGGCGTAGTCGCACATGGCCACGAGGCATTTCACTGAAAGGGTTTCGGGAAACAGCCGTAAGCGTTTGCCTTCGGCGGCATGGATGGGCACATAAAGGTCGGTTTCGGTATATTTCTGCACTTCCACGCCGACGCGCACCGAATGCGTGTTGGTGTGCACCGCAGCGTTGCCCAAGTCGAGTGCGACCTCTTCGTTGAAGCTCGCGTTGACCCCTGATTTCGACAATGGCACCGTCCGCACCCTCTTGATGGTGTCGAGTGCTTCACGCGGCCCGAAGATAGTGATCGCCGCTGGATCGATGGCGGGAATGCCATAGAGGTCGAACTGGCGTTCTGTCTTGATGGCGGCCACCAATTCCACCGGCACCACCTTCGAGGCAAGCGGTTCCATGTTGAAATAGATTTTGGCGTCGTTCATAACGATGTCTGACGCGCCAACGCCCAAGCGTTCAGCCACTTTTTCAGCCACATACTGGCTGCTGAACGAGTAGATGG
>ONVP01000045.1 GCA_900321315.1 uncultured Bacteroidales bacterium | reverse complement strand
CAACAAATAACAAAACTAAAGCAATATGACAGCAAAAAGTAAAGTTGTAGCGCTTGAGCATGTCGTCATCCGTTTTTCTGGCGACTCGGGCGATGGAATGCAACTTACCGGAAATCTCTTTTCGGATTCCACAGCGTTTGCCGGAAACGACTTCGCCACCTTCCCGGACTATCCGGCTGAAATCCGTCCGCCGCAAGGCACGGTGGCTGGCGTCAGCGGTTTCCAAGTGCACTTCGGACACAAACCGGTCCACACCACGGGCGACCTCTGCGACGTGTTGGTTGCCATGAACCCCGCCTCCATCAAGGCGAACATGCGCTGGCTCCGTCCCGGAACCATCATCATCCTCGACTCCGACTCGATGACCGACAAGGCCCTCGAAAAGGCTGGCTATGAGGCCGACCCGACCACCGACGGCACCTTGGCCGACTATCAAGTCATCAAGGCCCCGATCTCGGAACTCACCAAGGAATCCCTGAAGGATTTCGGCATGGACAACAAGGCCATGCTCAAGTCGAAGAACATGTTTGCCCTTGGCATCGTGATGTACCTCTTCAACCGCGAATTGGACACCGTTTACAGCTATTTCGAGTCCAAGTTCAAGGGCAAGGAACAAGTGATTAAGGCCAACCGCACCGTCTTGGACGCCGGTTACCATTACGCCGACACTTGGGAACTCTTCACCAACACCTACCGTGTGGAAGCTGCCGATCTCGAAAAGGGCAAGTACCGCAACATCACGGGCAACACCGCCGCCGCTTGGGGCTTGATGGCCGCTGCCGAGAAAGCTGGGCTACAGCTTTTCCTCGGTTCTTATCCTATCACGCCAGCCACCGACATTTTGGCCGAACTGACCAAATACAAGAACCTCAACGTCAAGGCTTATCAGGCTGAAGATGAAATCGCTGGCATCATGTCGTCCATCGGCGCTGCTTACACGGGCTGCCTTTCTGTGACAACCACCTCCGGCCCTGGCCTATCGCTGAAGAGCGAAGCCTTGGGCTTGGCCGTGATGACGGAACTTCCGTTAGTCATCATCGACGTGCAACGTGGCGGTCCCTCAACCGGTCTGCCGACCAAGATGGAACAGAGCGACCTGCTACAGGCCCTGTACGGTCGTAATGGCGACGCTCCGCTTGTCGTCATCGCTGCCCGCAGCTCTGCCGCTTGCTTCTACAGCGCTTTCGAAGCTGCCCGCCTCGCCGTCGAGCACATGACACCCGTCATCATGCTCAGTGACGGCTCGTTGGGCAACGGCTCCGAGGTGTTCCGCATCCCGCGCATGGCCGACATGCCTTCCATCACGCCACCAATGGCCAAGGCCGACGACCCGAACTATCAGCCTTATCGCCGCGACGAGAAATGGCTCCGCCGCGAATGGGCCATCCCGGGAACACCTGGCTTACGCCACCGCGTTGGTGGTCTGGAAAAGGAAAACGGCAAGGGCAACTTGTCCACCAATCCTGAAAACCACCAGATCATGACCGAACTCCGTGAGGAGAAAATCGCTCGCGTGGCCAACGACATCCCGCTGCAAGAGATTTATGGCGACAAGAACGCCGACCTCCTCGTGGTGAGCTGGGGCGGCACTTTCGGCACTGTCCGTACCGCCGTCGAAGGTCTGATGGAGCAAGGCAAGAGCATCGCTCACGCCCACTTCGACTACATCATGCCGCTGCCGCGCAACACTGAGGAAGTGCTGCAAGGTCACAAGAAGATCGTGGTCTGCGAAATCAACCGCGGCCAGTTCGCCAAGTACCTGCGCATGAACTTCCCGGAATACAAGTGCGAGCAATTTAATAAGGTGATGGGGCTGCCGTTCACCATCGGCGAATTGGAGACCAAGTTTAACGACCTCTTAAAATAACACGACCATGGAAAATCAGAATATCGAAAATCAGGCAATCCAACTGACAAAAGCGGATTTTGCAAGCGATCAAGTGGTGAAATGGTGCCCGGGCTGCGGCGACCATGCCATCCTGAAGGCCGTTCAAGACATTTTCCCGAAGTTGGGCAAGAAGAAGGAAGACATCGTCGTGGTCAGCGGCATCGGCTGCTCCTCGCGCTTTCCTTACTACATGAACACCTACGGTTTCCATAGCATCCACGGTCGTGCCGCTGCCGCCGCCACTGGCGTGAAGTTGGCCAACCCGAACCTCAGCGTGTGGATGATCACCGGCGACGGCGACTGCACCGCCATCGGTGGCAACCACTTCATCCACGCCTGCCGTCGCAACATCGACATCAACTTGATCCTGTTCAACAACCGTATCTACGGCATGACCAAGGGTCAGTTCTCGCCCTGCACTTTCCGTGGCACGAAGACCAAGACTTCGCCGCAAGGTACTTACGAAGATCCGTTCAATCCTGGCGAACTCGCCATCGGTGCCAAGGCTACCTTCTTTGCCCGTGGCGTGGACATCAATCCGAAGGAATTGAGCGAAATCTTCATGGAGTCGTACAAGCACGACGGCATCGCCGTGACTGAAGTCCTGCAAAACTGCATGATTTTCTCCGATGGCGTGCATGAAAACATCACCGGCAAGGACGTTCGCGACGACATGCAGGTAAAGTGTGTCCACGGCCAGCCGCTCATCTTCGGCAAGAACCGCGACAAGGGTATCCGCCTGAACGGCAACCAGCTTGAAGTGGTCACCATCGGAGAAAACGGCATTACCGAGAAGGACCTGCTCGTTCACGACAAGACCACCGAAGACACGGGTATCCACATGATGCTGGCACACATGATGCCGCCTCATTTCCCCGTGGCCATCGGCGTCATCCGCGACGTGAAAGCCCCGACCTTCAACGACAGCCTCGAACAGGTCATCGAGAAGGAAAAGGCCGCCTCGAAGATCAAGAACATGGACGACCTGCTGAACAGCGGATCGACTTGGACGATTGAATAAACCAAGATTGTTGGTTTTGGCGTAGGGCTGTCACACTGTGGCAGCCCTACATTTTTGTAGAAAAAGAGATCCTTGCCTATGAATCTGGCAGATTTTACCCCATTCTTGCCTATGAATTGTGCAAGTTTTAGTCGTGCTTGCCTATGAATTTGGCGGATTTTTACTTAATCTTGCCTATGAATTAGGAAAAATTCTGCCCATTCTTGCCTATGAATTGGGAAAAGTTGTATCTTTGCAGACTGAAATACAATTAGATGGAAGATGTTTACGAGAGAAGTCATCAGTCAGTTGCGCCAATGGAGCGAAAGAAGTCCTCACAAGCCTTTGGTTATTCGGGGTGCAAGGCAGGTAGGAAAGAGTACCCTTGTGAGGGAATTCGGCAAGGAGTTTGACATTTTCATTGAAGTCAATCTTGAGTTGTCGGAGGATGCCGAAATCTTCACCCAAACCGACAATGTGTTTGACATTTGGCGTTTTCTTTGCCTTCGCAACCATATCGTTTCCGATGAGAAAAAGCGCATGTTGCTCTTCATTGACGAGATTCAGGAAGTGCCGAAAGCCGTGGCTTTACTGCGATATTTCTATGAGAGGATGCCTTGGTTGCATGTCATCACGGCGGGAAGTCGGCTGCAAAGTCTGCTCAAAAGGCGGGTTTCGTTTCCCGTTTCGCGGGTGGAATATCTGAATCTTCGTCCTTTCTCGTTCATGGAATACCTCAATGCGGTTGAGGGCGAGGCGTGGTGCGATATGGTTCGACAGTTGAATGTAACGGCAGTGATGCATCAAAAATTGATTGGCCATTTTAATCAATACGCACTCATTGGCGGTATGCCCGAAGTGGTTTCCAATTATGTGCAATACCATGACATAGAGAGACTTTCCCCGATTTTCAACTCTTTGTTGAAAGGTTACAATGAGGATGTGGAGCGTTATGCCAAAAACGAGGAGCAGGTGCGCGTTATCCGCCATTTGCTCGAAACGGCTTGGTTTTCAGCAGCCGAGGCTATCTCCATGAACAATTTTGGCAACAGCAGTTACACCAGCAAACAAATCCATGAAGCGATGGATTGTCTGGAACGCGCTTATATCCTGTCGTTGGACTATCCCATCACCACCACTTCTGCGCCAGCCATTCCAGCCTTGCGCCGTGCGCCTAAACTTATCATGGTGGACAGCGGCATTACTAATTTCGTGGCTGACATCCAGATAGAGTATCTTCAAAACAAGGAGTTGCTTGACACTTGGCGAGGGCGCGCTGCCGAGCAGATTGTGGCGCAAGAGTTGCGGATTCTGTTGGATAAGAAGTTTCAAGAAAAGCAATATTATTGGATGCGTGACAAAAAAGGTACTACGGCGGAAATCGACTTCATTTGGCAGCAAAATGCGCAAATCATACCCATCGAAGTGAAGACAGGGCTACATTCGCATCTTCGCTCGCTGCATAGTTTTGTCAACATAGCCGACCGACATGTTACGGCGGTACGCTTTTGGAGCGGTGAATTCAGTGTTCAAGACACTTTTTCTCCTGAACCTGGAAAGAAGCCTTATCGTTTGATTAATGTTCCGTTTTATTATGTTGGGCAGTTGGAGGAGATTTTGCGGGAGAATATGGTATGATGATTATTCTATTGGCGGAATTGTAAAAATTGAGAAGGTACCAAAAAAGATGGATAAATAATTTTGCATATGCTTGATTTTTAGTAAATTCATGGTTGAAAAATAAATCAAAAACTACATCACATGTACAATTTTTGCGCAAAATTCCGATGAATTTTTGACAATAACAAGATCACAAACAATCTTATTGTTCAATTTAAATTAGGTGCTGATATAATTCTGCCAACAAGTAAAAAAAAGTAATTATGCGAATATTAGAAGTTATCCACGGCTATCCACCCTTTTATATGGCGGGGAGCGAGGTTTACACCTACAACCTCGCTCGCGAATTGGCGAAGTCAAACGATGTGTTTGTCTTTCACAGGATTGAGGACAAATCGTTGCCGCTGTATCAGATTGCTGATATGGTGAGCGATGGCGTAAATATCCGATACATAAACAATTACGAACCCGAGAACGCTGTGTTTTACGACAAGTACCTCAATCCGAGAATCGACGACGAGTTTCGTGAGTATGTCAAGTTGGTGAACCCTGATGTGGTGCACATCGGACATCTGTCGCACCTCTCTACGCAGATTCCTATCATCGCAAAACGCGAGTTTGGGCTGCCTGTGCTGTTTACAATCCATGACTTTTGGATGTTTTGTCATCGCGGACAATTGATCAATCCCGAAGATTGGAAGATTTGTTCTTTGCCCAACATTGAGCAATGTGCTCGTTGTGCGGCTTTTCACTACAACAAGCCTGACTTCCCCGCCGAACAGATTCGTCAGCGTACCGAGCATATCAGGCACGTAATTGACTGTGTTGATGTGTTTTTTGCACCGTCGCACACCCTCGAACAATTTTTTATCGAGATGGGTGTTGAAAGGGAAAAAATATTCTACTCCAAATACGGTTTCAATATTTCTGCAATCAAAAATCACAAAAAATCCAACCGCTCCGAAGTTATTTTTGGCTTCACGGGCAGGATAATCCACACCAAGGGCGTGCACCTTTTGTGCGAGGCTTTTAGCAAGGTATCGGGTAATGCACGACTTGTGGTTTGGGGCGATGTCGACAGTGAATATGGCAAGGATTTGATGGCAAAATATTCGGGCAACAATATCGAGTTCAAGGGACGCTACCACAATGATGAATTGCAGCAAGTGCTTGATTCATTTGATGTTTTGGTATGTCCGTCGATTTGGCTCGAAAACGCACCGCTCGTGATTCAAGAGGCGCAGGCGGCACAAATTCCTGTACTCGTGAGCGACCGTGGCGGAATGGCTGAACTTGTTCACGACGGCATCGATGGATTTACTTTCAAACTCGGCGACGCTGACGACCTGCGCCTCAAAATGCAGAGGATTGTTGATAATCCCGAAATGCTTTCCGCGCTGAAACCGTCCATTGAAAAGGTTCGCACGATACAAGACGATGCTGAGTTTTGTATGATGAAATACAACGAGTTGACAAAAACAATGCCGCTTTATCCTCACCGTCCGTCGCCGTGGCGAATCACTTTTATCACCAATCCCGACAAGTGTAACTTGCATTGCAAGATGTGTGACACTTTTTCTGACGACAATAGGCATATGCTAAAAGAGTTGCGCCGTCCTGAAATGTTTTTTTCGGTGGTGGAAAAGACCGTGGCAGAACTCGCATATCACGGATTGAAGGAAATAATTCCCTCGACAATGGGTGAACCTCTGTTGTACTCTCATTTTGAGCAACTTGTGGGCTTGTGCAAAAAGTTTGGAGTCAAGATGAACCTCACCACAAACGGCACTTTCCCAAAAGGCGTTGAATTTTGGGCGGAAAAACTTTTGGAGGTGATTTCTGATGTGAAATTCAGCATCAATGGCATCAATCCCGCTGTTAATGAACAAATTATGTGCGGCATTGACACCCGTAAACAACTCGCCAACATCGAGTATTACCTCAATCTTCGTCGCAAACTCCACAACCACAGCACGGTAACACTGCAATGCACTTTTATGAAATCGAACCTCAACGAACTCGAAAACATAATCCGATGGGCAATTGAGCACGGCGTTGACCGCGTGAAAGGCCATCACCTATGGAAAACGTCTGACTCGTTGGATTCCGAAATGCTCCGCACCACCGAAAACGCACCGCTTTGGAACGACATCTGCGCCAAATGCCACGCCATCGCCGACGGCAAAATTCGGTTGGAAAATTTTGTCCCAATCGACCTTGCCGCGCCCGCCATTGACGCCGACGACACTTTCTGCCAATTTCTCGGCAATGAACTTTGGATTGAGTACGACGGCTCGTACCAAGTGTGCTGCTGTCCGTCGGAAGTCCGCAAGGAATTTGGCGATTTTGGCAGCGTCGAAGACACACCGCCATTGGAAATGTGGAATGGTGTGAAATACCACGATTTCATTGTGAATTGGGGCAAGGATGATAATTGTTTAACTTGTAATATGAGGAGGAAAAGAAAATGAGGTTGAAATCGATTTATGAACACATGGAGAATGGAGCAATGCTTGTTCCTGATGGGTCAAATTGCAAGCTTGTATTCCGACATTCCATCCGTGGCGACATTAAGGATGGTACTATGGGACGCGAAGTGCAATTGACCAATGAGGGTATTGAACTTGCCCGCAGTTTTGGTCGTGGCTTAAAATATGACATCGGCTTCTTTGCTTCTAGTTCTTGCGGGAGGAATATTCAAACTTGCAACGAAATTCTTTTGGGTAAAGGGGTTAAAAAGGATTTGGTCATCGCAAGCAATGAATTAGAAGGCCCTCAAACACAAGATAGATATGTGAGCGATAAGGTGTTTGTTGATTACAACTATAGAAGCGATGTCATTATCAACAAATTGGTAACGGCAGGTTTGCCTGGTTTTAACTCGATAGAAAAGGCTGCCAAAATCATGTTAGATTTTGTTTTTGCTAATGGAAACGGAGGCAATACGGTCGATATGTTTTGTACGCACGACTTTCAGATGGCAATCCTATATGCATATTTGTTTGATTTCACCTCTTCGGAAGAAGAATTGAAACATAACAAATGGCCTATGATGCTTGAGGGGATGATTTTTTGGGGGGATAGGAATCATTTTTGGTGCTCATGGCGTGAGCAAATAAAGGAGTTTGAGGATTTGTAAAAACGAGGAAATATGGCGAAGGCGACACTAGCGATTTACGGAATTAAAGACCGTAACAGATTGGAGTATCCTGCGTATGTTCACGACCACAATCTGTGTTTGATGCAGGATGGAAAGATTGTACAATATTTTCAGCTTGAGCGTCTTACAAGGCGGAAATATGACAATCGCATGGATTTGTTCATTGAACAACTGGTAGATGACAAGGTGTTAGAAGTGCCTGACGACTTCGACCTTGTTTGTGTGAATGATTTCGTAGGAAATTCTTTCATCTCAGAGAATGGGCGGTTGCGTTTCGAGGCGGACAAACAATCTGATTTGTTGTTTGATCTGCCATTGGCAAGTGCCTATTTCCAATGTGATGATTGGAAAGGAAAGGAAATCGATGCACACTTGTGTCAACACGAAATCGCCCATATCTGTTCAACATTGCCGTTTTATGGTGAATTTAGGAATAATTCTTTGTTGATTTCGTTCGATGGAGGTTCATCGTTAGGTAACTATTCGTCGTTCCTTTTTAAGGATGGGAAATTCACGCATATAGAACATGGCTGGACGGACTTGGGTTATGTTTCCAAGTTTTTCAATGATAATTCATTTACTTTCAAAATGTTGGGCGCATCGGCTGGTATGCATTGTTCTGTTCCTGGTAAGCTGATGGGTTTTGCGAGCTGGGGTAAATATAATCCAGAAATTGAAAAATGGCTTGTTCAAAATAAATACTTCAAGGACTTTTGGAATAGGGGCGATGAAATACTGAAATCGGCAAAGGAACACTTCGGTATTGCGGCGACATTCGATACCCACGATTCGTTTATGCAGCATTGTGCTGCCACCTTTCAGCGGATGTTTGAAAATGCTGTAATGCAAAAACTTGAAACTCTACAGCATAAATACCACGCCGACTGTCTGTATTATGGAGGTGGCTGTGCGTTGAATATTGTTACCAACACGAAAATAGTGGAAAGCGGGCTTTTCAAGGATGTTTTTATTGCGCCATGCTGCAACGACAGCGGTTTGAGCATCGGCGCGGCAGCACTTTTGGAGCGTAAAAAAGGCAACAAAATCATACATCACTCACCCTATATCAACAATATTGGGCTAGGTGAATTGCATGGAGTGATTTCCGACGAGGTTGTTGTGGAGGCAGCCAATATTTTGTTGCAGAACAAAATTATAGGTGTGTGCAATGGTTTTGGCGAAGCAGGCCCTAGAGCTCTTGGAAATCGCAGCCTCATTGCACTTGCCAATAGCAAGGAACTTGCCCAAAAATTGAGCATGGAAGTGAAAAAAAGGGAATGGTATCGCCCTGTTGCTCCCATTATGCTAAAAATAAATGCTGAGATGGTTGCGGAACAAAGAGTAACGACCCTCGCCCGTTATATGCTGCAGGACTTCACCATTAAACCACAATACAGGGAATGTATGTCGGGAGTGGTACATGCCAACAACACGGCGCGGATTCAGACTGTCGAGGAAGAAAACGACAATCCGTTTATGTACAGGCTTTTGAAATATTTGTCTGATAATCATGGCATTAATGCTTTGATAAATACATCGTTCAATGTTCAGGGCGAGCCTATTGTCCACACCAAAGACGATGCATTTCGTAGCGCAAAACAAATGGATTTAGGTGCATTAGTTTTTAATAATCAACTAATTACAAATGAAAGCTTTTAAGAACAGATTGAAATTCCATGCCCCAGGTCTTGCTCCTGTAGAGGACGAGTCGGGATGGTTTCATATTGACATTCATGAGAATGCAATATATTCGCAGCGTTACAAACGCACATTTGGGTTTTACGATAACCTTGCCGCTGTTACTGATTTTGATGGCAATTGCTTCCACATCGACATCAACGGCAAACGTGTTTACAATCAGAATTACGCTTTTTGCGGCAATTTTCAGGAGAAAAAGTGCGTGGTAAGAGATTTTGAGGGCATTTATTTCCACATTGACACAAGCGGGAAGCGCTTGTACTCAGAGAATTACCGCTATGTCGGTGATTTTAAGGACGGATATGCCTGTGCAATGCTTGCCGATGGTAGTTACATTCACATCGACGGCAACGGCAACGCCCTGAATGGTAAACGTTATCTTGACCTAGGCGTTTTCCACAAAGGGTTTGCCACCGCCAAGGATGCAGATGGCTGGTTTCACATCGATAAGGAAGGCAACGCCTTATACTCACAGCGTTACGCAATTGTTGAGCCGTTTTACAACGGATTCGCATTGGTAACGGATTTTAATGGTAACAAACTTATTATCAACGAGAATGGAGGTAAAGTGTTATGTCTGTGTTAAATCTTTTGATTACAGGTGTTTCTGGTTTTATTGGCAGAAGCTTGGTAGAAGAAATCGTTAATCGAAATCTTCCGTGGAGCATTTATGGCATAGACATCAAGAAACCCTGTTTCAATGACTCCAAGTATTTGAAAAACATCATTTTTGACATATTGGATATTCGCGACCCAAAAGCTGTTGGAGAGTATTTCGCAGACAAGAAATTTGATGGAGTAATCCATTTGGCTGCTATCAGCCGAGTTGTTGATGCTGAAAAAGACAGAGAGAATTGCATAAAAACGAATTTGTATGGAACAAAATATCTACTTGATAATGTGGCCAAAACACCTGATACATGGGTGGTTTTTGGCAGTAGTCGCGAAGTGTATGGTGAGCAAACTGTTTTTCCAGTGAAGGAGTCTTCTGAAAAAAAGCCTATCAATATTTATGGTGACTGTAAGTTGCAATCTGAGCTGCTGGTGAAGGAAATGATTAAAAGATATGCAATTCTCAGGTTCTCAAATGTTTATGGAAACAGTTATGATATAGATGGTCGGGTGATACCTGCCTTTGTGAATTGGGCTTTGCAAAATGAAACATTATCTATAGAAGGAGGCAATCAGATAATTGATTTTACTTTTATTGACGACACGGTAAGAAGTATCATCAAAACTGTGGGTTTGCTACAAACCGAAGGGCTTGTTACTGAGGAAATCCATATCAGTCCTGGTGCGGAAAACAAGATAATGGAGATTGTTTCATATTTGGAAGAAATGCTGGGCAAGAAATTGAATGTTAAAGTTAAGGCGAAGCGCGATTATGATGTAATGAGATTTGTTGGTGACCCATCGCATCGTATTGAGGTTTTGGGAGAGTCAGGTTTCAAAACGCTTAAGGATGGAATGGAGATACTATTGGCCGAAAAGTCTTCTATTTGCAATAACAAGGGCAATTAATGGTAAACTGAACATATACTTTTTTCATAGTTGCCGCAAGAGAAAATCCCGCATGGTGCAGGTGATGATGCCGCTGTCGTTTACCAATGCCGCGTTTGGATCAAGGGTGACAAGGTATTTCGGGTAATTGTCTCGAATGAGTTTCAGATTGCCAAATTCCCGTTGGTAGGTTTCTTCATCGGTAATGGACAACGAAACCTGTACATACATTATTTCCGTTCCCCGACGAGCAACAAAATCTATTTCTTTGCCGTTGATTTGACCAACATAGACATCGAAACCACTGTTTTTCAGTTTTAGATACACCACATTCTCAAGAATCTTTTCAATGTCTATGTTGCGTTTGTCCTTGCAAAGATAGTTGCGTATGCCAATGTCCTCGAAATAATACTTTTCTTGTTGCTCAAACACGAGTTTTCCCTTAATGTCGAATCGTTTCACTTTGTCAATCATATAGGACTCGCACCAAGCCTCCATGTATTCAGCCACAGTGTTGGCAGAAACAGAGTTTTCTTTTCCTTTTAGGTATTTGGCTATGCTGTTGGCCGAGAAAATCTTGCCAGTGTTGTCGGCGATAAAACGGGCAAGGTTATCCATCAAAGTTACATTGCGCACTTTTCGGCGAGTGATTACATCTTTGACAAAAATCGTATCATAAATGCTGCCGAGATAATCCGTTCTTACTTTTGTGTCGTCCATTGGAATCTGTGCTAAGAATGGCAGGCCGCCCCAACGAAGGTATGAGGCCAACGAGTTGTCAGAATCTTGCAGTGAATGGAATTGCAGAAATTCGGCATAATTAAGGCTATGAATATGCACATCCAAATAGCGTCCGGCAAAGGCAGTTGCCACTTCGCTCGAAAGCATGGCAGCATTACTCCCCGTAACCACAACGGTCATGTCATCTTGTCGAATCCAATAGCGCAATGTTTTCTCAAACTGTGAGATTTCCTGCACTTCGTCAATCAGCAGATAGTTTTTCCTCCCTTCTTCATAATGCGACTTCACATAATCGTGCAATTCTTGATATGTTTTGATGTCAGTGTGGTCTGGGTTTTCCATGTCGATGAAAATGATGTTTCCAATCTTTTTCCATCGTTCGGCTAAACTTGCGAGGACGCAACTTTTGCCTGCACGCCGATGTCCTGTCAGGACGATGGCTTCACCTTTACCAACAAGATTTTCCACTTGTTGTATGTAATCAACACGTTCTATTATTTTCATAATTAAAACTTTTTGCAAAAATAGGAAAAGTTTTCAATATGATGAGAAAAAAGTAATATCCGTTTTGTTGCCGATATATATGAGGCATTTTTTTGTAATTTTGCGCCTGTAAAACCATCCACCCATGACCGAAGAAGAAAAGAAAACCAATGACGAGGAAAAGACCATCCCGAGACCCGAAGGATATACTATTGTGAAGTATGCTTTTGGGTGGGTGTTGTTTATTTCAATGCTTTTTGGTTTGGTGATTTCTGCTGTCCTCATAGTAGCTTTTAATGATTATTTTAGTGAGACATTAGGTTGGTTGGTTTGGATAATGCCTCTAGTTGTTTATGCATTGTTATGGATTATTGGGCGAAAAATCACAGAAGTGAAAGTGAATCTCAAAATAACCGACGAGGGTTTGGAACAGGCAAGATTGTCAGGCTCAAGGATTTATCCTAAGTATAGATTGATTAAATGGGAGGATATGAAAAGTTTTCATCCGTATGGAAGAAGAAAAGGAGGTCAAAATTTTCACATAAGTGTTAGAAACAATATGAATTTCCGAATATCTGTCCCAGTACTTATTTTGTCTAAGAGGCAAAAAGGCAATAGTGATATTCTTGTAAAATTCCGAAATGACTTTTGGGAAACAGCACCTGATCATAATGTGCATGTTGCCTACTTTGCAATTACATAAAACTAAACCATGAAAATCCCCTTCAAACCCG
>ONVP01000302.1 GCA_900321315.1 uncultured Bacteroidales bacterium | reverse complement strand
CCCGTGAAGATGCAGTCGCCTTCCGTCAAAGTGACGAAACGCGACACATGGGAAACGATGCGGTCGAAGTTGAAAATCATGTCGCGGCTGTGGCCTTGCTGCACCCATTTTCCGTTGAGTTTCATGCCAAAAGCGATGTCGTCGGGATGCTTCAATTCGCTGATTTTCTTGAAATTGCCCACTGGAGCGGAACCATCGAAAGCCTTGGCAATTTCCCAAGGGTGGCCTTTGACCTTGCATCGGTTTTGCAGGTCGCGGGCGGTGAAGTCTATGCCAACAGTGAGGGTGTCGTAGTATTCAGAAGCCTGCGATTCCGCGATGTTTCTCCCTGATTTGCAGACATGTAGCACCAGTTCCGTCTCATAATGGATTTCCTTGCTGAAATCGGGATAAGGAAAAGGCTTGCCTGCGGGCAACAGCGCCGTTTCGGGCTTCATAAAAAACATGGGTTCCGTCGGCAGGTCGTTGTCCAACTCCTTGATGTGTGCCAAATAATTCCTTCCTATGCAGATGATTTTCATGGTTTTATTGTTTTACTTTTTTGCCGCCCATGCGCAAACGGATGACCGTCACCACCTGTTTCGTGTAACGTGGAAAATCGTTTTTCATAATCCAGTCGTAATAGGCTGGTTCCCTGCGGAATACGTCTTCCACACGCTGGCCTTTGTGCTTGCCGAACATGAAAATCTCCTTGCCCTCTTCATCGAAGATGATTTGGCCGGAGAGGTCGGCGTTCTTGTGGTGAGCCGAAAACTCGGCCAGTTGCACCATATTATTAATAGGCCCTTGCGAGCGTTTTCCCCTTGCGTCCTCGTAATCAACGCCTTGGTAATGGTCGAGCATGGCGCGAAGCACGTCGTAAGTGGCTTTGGTATCGGTCATGGCACCGTGTGCGCCCTCCAACTCGGCATGGCAGAAATAACGATAGGCACCCTTCAAAGTGCGCGGTTCCATCTTCATGTAGATGTTCATCACGTCGATGAAATGGCGGTCCTTGAGGTCGAAGTCGTAGTCCACGCGGAGAAACTCTTCCACCAACAAGGGCAAGTCGAACTTCAGGATGTTGTAGCCCGCAAGGTCGGCATTGCCGATGAACAGGGCGATTTCCTTGGCTTTTTGCGCAAAAGTCGGCTTGTCGGCCACCATCTCATTCGTATATCCGTGCACCGATGTCGATTCAGCTGAAATCGGCATCTCAGGATTGAGCAGCCAGACGCGCTGCTCTTCTTGGCCGTTCACGTTGATTTTCAGCACGCTCATCTCCACGATGCGGTCGTGCGAGGTGTTCAGGCCTGTGGTTTCAAGGTCGAAAAAAGCGATAGGACGTTTCAGATTCAGTTCCATTGTTTTGCGATTTTGAGTGCAAAAATAACACAAAAACGCTCCAATATCCAATTTTTTCCTACTTTTGCCCCACTTTTTCACACATTAAAGAACAAACTGAACGTATCAAATTATTGAAAGACATGATGGAATACCATGAAATGAAGGAAAATGACGGCATGTTTTCGAAAGCCGTCAAAGCAGGAAAGAGGACGTATTTTTTCGATGTGAAAGCCACGAAGAATGACGAAAAGTACATCACAATAACCGAAAGCAAGCGCCGTTTCGACGAAGGGCTGCAACGCTTTTTCTACGAGAAACACAAGATTTTCCTTTACAAGGAAGACTTCGAGAAAGTGTCCAAAGGCCTGAACGATGCCATCAACTACATCGCGACGGGCGAGTATCCTGCCGACTACTACGACCAGCCGGAGCCGCGCCCTTACGACACCGATGACGAAGGCCACCACGAGAGCCGCACCGAAATCGACAGCGCCATTGACAAGTGGTTTGACAATTTGAACAAATAGAACCTAACCTCAAAAACGAACAAACGAAAGGTCGCCACAACAGGCGACCTTTTCGCGTTTTTGGTGCCAAAGGCACAAGTTATCAACACTTTGCCGTTTTGTTGATAACTTTCCATTGCGGCAAATACTAATATTGCTCCAAAATGCGTACTTTTGTAGCGTAAATTTTTTGACAGAAATGGGCAAGATCATAGCAATTGCAAACCAGAAAGGCGGCGTCGGCAAGACCACCACCGCCATCAACCTCGCGGCCAGCTTGGCCGTACTTGAGCACAAAACCCTCCTCATCGACGCCGACCCGCAGGCCAACGCGACTTCGGGCGTGGGCATCGACCCTAAAAGCGTGGAAACCAGCATTTACGAGTGCATCATTGATAATGTGGATCCAAAAACGGTCATCGCTGAAACGGATACACCCAACTTGTTCCTGCTGCCCGCCCACATCGACTTGGTAGGCGCTGAAATTGAGATGATTAACCTCTCCGAGCGCGAACAGATAATGCGCAAGTCCCTCGCTCTCATCAAAGACGAGTACGACTTCATCATCATCGACTGCTCGCCTTCGTTGGGATTGGTGACGGTCAATTCGCTCACCGCCGCCGACTCGGTCATCATCCCCGTGCAATGCGAATATTTCGCCCTCGAAGGTCTTGGAAAGTTACTGAATACCATTAAGATAGTTCAAACCCGCCTCAATCCCAGCCTGGACATTGAAGGCATCCTGCTCACCATGTTTGACACGCGCCTGCGCCTCTCGAAGCAAGTCGTGGAAGAAGTGAAGACCCATTTCCAGGACATGGTGTTCAACACCATCATCAACCGCAACACGCGCCTGAGCGAAGCTCCGAGCTTCGGCAAGACCATCATCATGCACGATGCCGCCTTCTACAAGAAGGAGAGGGACATCGAGGTCATCACCAAGACATTCGACAGGATCGGGTACGATGTCTACACCCAGATACTCAACAGCAGGGATTACGGGGTACCCCAGAACAGGGAACGCATCTACATCGTCTGTTTCCGCAAGGATCTCAACATCAAGAGATTCGACTTCCCCGGACCTACGGATTCCACCAAGTGCATCGCCATGTTCACCCCGCAGCCGTCCGATGACCTGTGGGACT
>ONVP01000054.1 GCA_900321315.1 uncultured Bacteroidales bacterium | reverse complement strand
GAGGTCGGGGCAGACGGTGTTGTGTTTGTAGAGATAAGTCCTTGTCGGGCAAGGCACGATGATGACGCTGTCGCGGGCTTCGTTGTATTTGGCCATGCCCAAATGGAACTCGGCGGGAACGGTGTCTGTCGCCATCGTCCAAGTCGTGGGGTTGATGCCTACCACATCACCGCGCGAGACCCTGCCGATGGCCGTCGTGTCGGTCACCGAATTGAAGACGACCAAGCCTTGCATGAGGCTGTCGGTGGCAGGCTTCAAGGCTTCGGGATACTCGGCCAATTCCTCCGCAGTGACATGATAACCAATGCAATAGGCAGCCACCATCAGTTTCCGTTGCTCCTCGGTCATGCCGCGTTTCAGCAGTTCGATGAGCATCTGCGAGCCTTGGCTGTGGCCCATCAGGAAGAAGGGACGGCCGTGGTTGTGGTGCGCCATATAATATTGGAAAGCGTCGGCAACATCCTTTGCGGCCATTTGGGCCAACGAATCCAGCAGGGAATGGGGCTGGCTGTAAGCCTCGAAAATCATCTGGCGGTAGTAGGGCGCGTAGAAGTTATATTCGCCGTAAAGTATTTTGTTAAACCTTTGATTACCATTGGCTTCCTCGCGCACTTCGGACAGGCTGATGTCGGCAAACCACGACGATTCGTTGTCGTCAAAGGAGATGGTCGAGACGGTCGGATAAACATAAAACACGTCGGCGGCATGGCTCTCGTCGCCGATGCTGTACCAATAAGTGGTGTCGGCGTAGTCGATGGCAGTTGGCTCAACGGCTTTCGGTTGGCGTTTGCAGGAAATGCTGGCCGCCATCAGGATGGAAAGGCAGACAAATAGCAGTGATTTTTTCATCGCGTTTAGGGTTTTTGAGATGACAAAGGTAGTAAATTGCGATTTTTTGTCGCCGTCTCAATAAAATTTCGCAACTTTGCAGCGGAAATAAATGCGGAATTAGGAATGCTGAATGCGGAATAAGTCCCATGTCTCGCGTCCCGCAGTCCCGCGTCAACAATTAAACGATTCATCATTCAACAATTCAACCAATATGAAAAGAGATGAAAAAATCTTTGATCTGATTCGCCAAGAGAAAGAGCGTCAGATGCACGGAATCGAACTCATCGCTTCGGAAAACTTTGTCAGTGAGCAAGTTCTGGAGGCCATGGGTTCTGTCATGACCAACAAATACGCCGAGGGTTATCCTGGCAAGCGTTACTACGGCGGCTGCCAAATCGTGGACCAAAGCGAGCAAATCGCCATCGACCGCGCTTGCCAGCTGTTCAACGCCACCTTCGCCAACGTGCAACCCCACTCGGGCGCACAGGCCAACATGGCTGTGATGCAAGCCCTGCTTGAACCCGGCGACACCTTCATGGGCCTCGACCTCTCGCACGGTGGTCACCTTTCGCACGGCAGCCCGGTCAATGCTTCGGGTATGCTCTACAAGCCCGTCGCCTACCACGTGGCCAAGGAAACCGGTCGCGTCGATTACGACGAGATGGAGAAGATTGCCCTCGAGTGCAAGCCGAAACTCATCGTTGCTGGTGCTTCTGCCTACAGCCGCGACTGGGACTACAAGCGTATGCGCGCCATCGCCGACCAAGTGGGCGCCGTCCTCATGGCCGACATCAGCCACCCCGCTGGCCTCATCGCCAAGGGCCTGCTCAACGACCCGTTGGAGTACTGCCACATCATCACCACCACGACCCACAAGACCCTCCGCGGTCCCCGTGGCGGCTTGATCCTCATGCGTAACGACTTTGAAGACCCGCGCGGCCGCACGACCCCGAAGGGCGAAGTGAAGATGATGTCTGCTTTGATTAACAGCGCCGTGTTCCCGGGTATCCAAGGTGGTCCGCTCGAGCATGTCATCGCCTCCAAGGCCGTTGCTTTCGGCGAAGCCCTCAGCGACGAGTACATGGAGTACATCCAGCAGGTGAGAAAGAACGCCGCCTTCATGGCCAGAGCCTTCATGGACAAGGGTTACGATGTCATCAGCGGTGGCACCGACAACCACTCCATGCTCATCGACCTCCGCGGCAAGTTCCCGGAAATCACCGGCAAGATGGTGGAGAACACCCTCGTCCTTGCTGACATCACCGTGAACAAGAACATGGTGCCCTTCGACACGCGCTCGCCGTTCCTGACCTCTGGTCTGCGCGTCGGCACGCCCGCCATCACCACCCGTGGCCTGAAGCAAGACAAGATGGCTGTCATCGTCGATATGATCGACGACGTCATCAGCGACATCAATCCTGAAACCAAGACCGCTTCGGAGGCCAAGATTGCCGCCGTCCGCGCCGAGGTGAACAAGCTGATGAAGGACTACCCGCTGTTTGCTTGGTAAGTTTCAGACACCTTATTAATATATGGGCAAAATTAGTTTACAGAATTAAAGACGCGAGACGCGGGACTTCGGGACACGGGACAGACCAAACGTCTCGCGTTTCGCCGTCTCGTGTCTCGCGTCTATTATGTAAACTAATTATGATCATCTACTTAAAAAGGTCGCTCCGTTTGTGGCGACCTTTGTCATTTGTGAATCGTTCAAGAAAGCCATTTCCAGTACCAGTCGGCCAAAGGAGACGGTCTCAATTAGGTATGATTTCGCCTTTCCATTGCTTGAAAACGTCGATGATGTTTCGTTGTATTCTCAGGGCATTACATAAATAACTGCCGATTTGTGCAATTTTTTACATTTTTCGGCACTTGACGGTGCAAAAACACGCTTTTCAAATAAATCTGATGAAGAAAACATGCGCTTTTTTTCAAATGTCCATGGTGTTGCCGTTATTTGAGTTGCGAAAGTAATCAAAAGAATTGAAACCTGCAAGATTTCAAAAGATTTGCCTATTTTTGCACTCTCGTAGATTTTTGAATTTTAAATCTTTAAATCTTGAATCTTTGAATTTGAAATTATGGACGGCAAACGATTAGAAAAAGTAAACAGGCTGATACAAAAGGAATTAGGTGATATTCTCCAGAAGGAACTGAAACCCAAAGTGCCTTCGCTGATGATTACCGTGACCCGCGTCAGTGTCACTTCCGACCTCTCATACGCACGGGTGTACTTGAGCGTTTTCGGCGTGGATGACAAAAAAAAGGTGGTGGAGGAAGTAGCGCAAAACGGCAGGGCCATCCGCGGCTTTCTCGGCAACCGCATCCGCCACCAAATGCGCCTTGTGCCTGAATTGCGTTTCATCGAGGACGACTCGCTCGACTACATCGAAAACATCGACAATTTGCTCCATCCCGACAAGTGAGACTGTCGCTGTTTATAGCAAACCGTTACCTGTTAGCCAAAAAGAGCCACAATCTCATTAATATCATCACATGGATTTCCATTTTAGGTATTAGTGTAGGCTCGTTTGCGCTCATCGTGGTATTGTCGGCCTTCAGTGGCTTGGAGAAGGTGATTTCTTCGATGAACAACCGCCTCACGCCCGACTTGCAAATCGCCGCCGTGAAAGGCAAGACCATCGACTTGACGGTTTTTCCAATTGGTCAACTCGGTGACATCCAAGGCGTTGAATATGTGATTCCCACGATTACCGAAGACGCGCTTTTCCGTGCCAACGACAAGCAACACATTGGACAAGTGAAGGGCGTTGGCGTTGAATATCAGGAGATTGGACGGATGAACGAAATCGTCTTTGGCGATAGCGGTTTCCAACTCTCTGACGGTGAATACAACTTCGCCGTGCCAGGCGCGGGTGTGGCGTGGTATCTTGGCATCAATGCTTACAATCCTTACGCGATGGTGCGCGTCTATGTGCCAAAACGTGGCAATGCCTCGCTGATGAGCCTCGAAAACAGCTTCAACTCCGAAGTGCTGACCGTTCGCAGCGTGTTTTCCACCGAACAAGAACAGGACGAAAAATTAGTGTTCGTGCCTTTCGGCTGGCTATCGGAATTGCTTGAATATGAGTATAAAGCCACTGATGTTGAGCTATTTGTCGCCGCGAATGCAGATATTAATAAGGTGAAAAAGGAAGTGAAAGCCGTGGTAGGGGAGGACTTCTCCGTGAAAAACCAACAGGAACAGCAGGAAACCCTATACAGAATAATGCGTTCCGAGAAATGGGCGGTTTATGTCATCCTCACTTTCATCCTGATTTTGTCCACATTCAACGTGGTCGGGTCGCTCTCCATGCTGATGATCGACAAGCGCAAAGACACTGAAATCCTGAAGTCGATGGGCGCCGACAACCGCCTGATTCAGCGCATTTTCCTGAACGAAGGCCTGCTGATTTCAGTGGTGGGCGGCATCATCGGCTTGCTGTTGGGCATCATTTTGGTGTTGTTGCAGCAAAGGTTTGGTTTCGTGAAGTTTGGCACGGGCGGCAATTATGTCGTGGATGCTTATCCCGTCTTGCTGAAACTTAAGGACGTGCTGCTGATTTTCGCCACGATTTTGGTGGTGGGTTGCACTTCGGCTTTCCTCACCGTGCGCCACGCGATGCGGAAAGAGAACGCCTCGCTGAAGGCCAATTAATGGACGGTTTTTCCCCAAATCAAATTCGTCAAATCAATGAATTCCTGCACCGAAAGTTGCTCGGGTCGTTTGTTGAAAACCTCGTTTCCGATAATTTCGAGGCTGAGCAGCGGGCGCAGGGAGTTGCGCATGGTTTTGCGGCGTTGGTTGAAAGCCTGCTTGACGATGCTCACAAACAGCTTCTCGTCGCAGCCCAAGTCGGTGACGGCGTTGCGCCGCATTTTGATGACCGCCGACTTCACCTTCGGCGGCGGGTTGAAGACGTTCTCATGTACGGTGAAAAGATACTCGATGTCGTACCAAGCCTGCATTAATACACTGAGGATGCCGTAGGTCTTGCTGCCTTCCTTGGCGGCCATGCGCTCGGCCATTTCCTTCTGCACCATGCCGACTACTTCAACGACCAACTCTTTGTATTTCAGCACTTGAAAGAAGATCTGGCTGCTGATGTTGTAGGGAAAGTTGCCGATGACGGCCATGTTTTTCTGCCCGAATTGGCTGAGGTCGGTGCGGAGGAAATCGCCCTCGATCAGCTGCTCGCCGAGCATGGGGAAATGCTGCTCCAAATAGGCGATGGACTCCTTGTCGATTTCGATGACATGGAACTTTTCGAGGACATCTTGCACTAAGTACTGTGTCAAAACGCCCGTGCCGGCACCCACTTCAATGACGGATTCCACATCGGGCGACAACTGCTCCACGATGCGCTTGGCTATGTTTTGGTCGGTCAGGAAATGCTGGCCTAAACTCTTTTTGGGTCTTACTTCGTGCATTGTTTTACGTTTTTTCATGGCTGGGGTTTACGCCGCCTGCCTATTGTGCTGCCGTCCCTACGGGACTGGCTTACAGCTTTCTATAGTTTTTCTTCGCCTGTGCGGTATAGATGCTCGTTGGGTAGTCGTCAATCAGCTGCTCGTAGTGTTGCTTGGCCAATTCCTTGTTTTTCAAATGGTTCTGCTCAATCAAAGCGGCTTGCATCAGGGCGGCGTCGGCCATATAGCTGTCGGGGTAGTGCTCCACGATTTGCAGAAACAACTGCTCGGCACGTTCATATTCCTTGCGTTTCTCGGCGATTTCTCCCTTCCTGAACAGCGCATGCGGCTTGCTGACTTCGTTTCCGTTGGCGATGATGTCGTCAAGCAGGGCGAGGGCTTCGTCGGCGCGTTGCTGGTAGATGCGGTAGTCGGCGCGAGCCAAACGGTTGAGTTCCTCGCCCAAAGTGTCCACTTCAAGGTTGTCTTTGATAATGAGCGAGAGTGTCATGGCATCGTTGGCGATGAGTTTCGAGGTGGCGGCTTTCAGCACTTTCAGTTGGCTCTCGGCCCATTCGTATTCGCCGATGAAATAGCGCAGCTGGGCATTTTTGAAGCGGGCTTCATGGCCAAGCGGCTCTTCCTTCATGCTTTTGTCGACTTGGCTGTAGAGCAAAGTGGCTTCCCAAACCTCGTCCTTGCGCAGATAGATGTCGGCCAGCTTGAGCTTGAGCGAGGCTTGATCCTGCTTGTTGTTCACTTCGGCAAGTGTGTTGTTCAGTAGGGCAATGGCATCGTCGGTCTGGCCCAATTGATAGGTCAAGATGTCGGCTTGGGTCAATGTCAGTCTGGTCAAGTCGTTGGTGTTGATGTCGCTGTAGGCTTCGTCGATGCGTTTTGAGAGGTGTTCGAAGGCCTTGGTGTCGGTGCTGTTGGCGGCTTTCAGCTTTTGGTAGTCGGCATTGATGCTTCCCGTGAGGGCTTGTCCGTAAAATGGGCCGCTTTTTCCTTTTTCCAATATGTAGGAATAGCCTTGTTTTGCCACATCAAACTGCTTGTTGTTCAAGCAGATGCCCGAAAGGTTGATGATTTGTGCGTCTTGGTCATGGGTTTTTCGGTCAATGCTTTGGCTTTGAGCTAGGGCGATGTCGTAATCTTCTTGTTGGATGGCGAACCACACGAGCATTTGGGCCAGTTCGAGGTTGTCGGGCTTTTCTTGGGTGCGTTTCAGCAGGGCGATGCGCAATTCGTCGCTGATGCTGTTGTTCACGTCGTAGAACAGCATGGTTTGCAGCCGGTTCTTGATGTTGTTGTACTGTCCCGGATTTTTCTCCAATTCAAGGAAATAGTAGCGGAAAGCCTCCTGATAGTTGGCCGTCGATTGGTGGAGGTTGGCCAATTCGAGATAGAAGGTTTCCTTTCCGTTGGTTGTGGTGTGTCCTTTTTCGTAAAGGGCGGCGGCCATGTCGAACAGCCCACGCGATTGAAGTTGGTGGCCGATGTTCCTGATGATTACTGCGTTGTCGGGCAGCCTTTTCAGCACTTCCTTGAATTTTTTTTCGGCCTTGTCGGCCATGCCGTCAAGGGTGTAAACATAGATGAGATCTGTGTCGGTCTTGCTTTGGTTGGGGTTGGCTTTGCCGTAGTCTTTCAGCTCCCGTTCAGCGAGCGTGTATTGTTTGAGGGCGATGGTGCATTCTATAAACTGCTGAAAATGATGGGCTTGTCTTGTTTTTTTGTAGAGGTCTTTGTATAACGCCTGAGCTTCTTCGTATTGCTGGTTTCTGAAGTATTGGTTGGCTAACTGCTCGTCGATTTGGGCTTGCTCGTTTTTTTGTTTTTTCCTTTGTTTCTCAGGAGTTTGCACATTTTGTGCCTTCGCGTTTTGGGCGAAAGCGAGCAGCAAGGCCAATCCTATCATCGAATGGAGGAAACGCATGGTTGGAGATTTCATTTTTTGAGGGCCGCGAGTTCCGTGCGGCATTGGCCGAAACGGTCTTGGAAATAGAGTAGGCGATGGTGGAGCGTGTCGGCCACGAGGGTTTCTATCTCAAGGTAGGCCGAGGCCAACGAGTCGCTGATGAAATGGCTTTCGGCGTCGGCTTTCAGGTGCTCGAGTTGGACGAGGGAATAGTCCATCTTTTGCTTCATTTCGGCCTTCACTTCCACGAACTGGTTCAGATAGGCCTGAACGAGATTGAGTTGCTCGAAAGCGGCACACACTTGGGCAGAATCCATGTATTGCATGAGCGAGTCGCAATGCCTGAAGTCGCTGCGCAGTTGCGGATAGTCGTTTTCTTCCAAGTCTCGCAACGCTTGGGCGTCGGCGTTCACTTGTCGCTTCAGCTGCTCGATTTGGCCGGCAAGGGTTTGGGGCTGGTCGTGGCAGCCAAGCAACAAGCTTAAGCCTGCCAAACACAAAAGTGTCAACGTGTTTTTCATGGCGTTTGAGTGTCATTCAATGGGCAAAGGTACACATTTTTTCTGTGTTTTGCACAAAAAATCCTTGGCTCCTAATCGCGATAGAAGCCAAGGACAATCAAATTTTTGTCAAATGAAAAGTTATTCTGTAATTTCTGCTTCAACGGGGACGATGGAAACGAAGGACTTGTTGCCTGTCTTCTTCTTGAATTCCACGATTCCGTCGCACTTCGCGTACAGCGTGTGGTCTTTGCCCATGCCGACATTCTTGCCGGGATAGTGCTTGGTGCCACGTTGGCGGACGATGATGTTGCCAGCAATGGCGGCTTGACCCCCGAAAAGTTTCACACCGAGTCGTTTACTGGCGGACTCGCGACCGTTCTCGGAACTACCTACGCCTTTTTTGTGTGCCATATCTTATTCAGTTTTTTCGGTTTTTTACTCTGTGATGCTTTCAATCTTGATTTGGCTCAGATACTGACGGTGACCGTTCGACTTCTGATAGCCTTTTCTTCTCTTCTTCTTGAAAACGATGATCTTGTTGCCCTTGCAGTGCTGCAAGATGGTGGCTTCGACATTGGCGCCGGCTACCGTCGGGGCACCCACTTTCGTCGAACCTTCGTTGTCAATCAATAATACCTTGTCGAAGGAAATCTTGCTTCCTTCCTCTTCGTGCAGCCTGTTGACGAATATGCGTTGTCCTTGCGTCACCTTGAACTGCTGTCCTGCGATTTCTACTATTGCGTACATTTCTCAATATCTTTGAATTAGATACTCTAATCTCTTTTTTTCGGACTGCAAAAATACACATTTTTTCAATTGGTCAAGAATTTCTTTTGCTTTTTCTCAATGTTTTTTCTTCCCGTTGTAGTTGCATGATTTGTATATATTTGATATTCAGGAAAATAATTTGGCAAAAATAAAGATGATGCCGCAGGGATGTTTTGTGCTGCCAGAAAGGGATGCCTCTTTTTGGCCCCAAATGTCGGCGTTTGTCCAAAAAACCTTAATTTTGCGCTCCCAATGGAAACCACGATAAAACCGCAAGGATATGAGCGATAACGAGTTAAGGGTTTTGGTCGAGCGAATGTCGGCAGGCGACAGGGAAGCCTTCAACCAGCTTTTCCGCCGCCTCTATTCGCCCTTGCTGCGCTATTGCTGCCGCTTCGTCGTCGATGAGGACGAGGCCGCCGAAATCGTCCAGGACTTGTTCGTCAAGCTCTGGACGGGCCGCGAGAGGTTCAAGATCAACACCTCGATTGAGTCGTATCTGCTGCGCTCAGTGCGCAATGCCTCGCTGTCTTATATTAATAAGGTGCGCTCGCACGACGAGGCTCACCAGCTATTGAACCACGACGACATCGATGCTTCCGACCCTTCCGAACAGCTCCAGTCGAAAAACCTTGAGGCTGCCTACGGGAAAGTGATTGCTGACATGCCCGAAAAGCGCCGCGAAGTGTTCTTGGCCAGCCGTTTCGAAGGCCTGAAATACGCCGAAATCGCCGAAAAACTCGGCATCTCGCAAAAAACCGTCGAAGCCCACATGATGGCCGCCATAAAGCAATTGAAGGAAGGTCTGAAGGATTTCTTGTAAACAGAAAAAAACTGAAAAATATTTCAAAACAGACTAAGGGTCAAACACAAGTTGCGCGTCTTAACAATGAACCACTGAGGAAAAAAATAAGAAAGATGAACTTGGCAAACTGCAATTATGACGAACTGATAATGAGCTACCTCGACGGGCGAACCACCTCCGAGGAAGCCCTTGCGCTGTTGTCGTGGATTGCCGAGTCGGAAAGCAACCAAGCCTATTTTGATTCGTTCAAGGATGTTTGGCGCCTCACGGCATTCGACATCCCGCAGCAAGTGGAAATCGATGCGGCCTTGGATTCCGTCAACGCCAAGATTGACACCATCGAGGAAACGGCAGGAGCCAAGATTGTCGGGATGCCTTGGGTGAGTAAGAACTACAAATATGTTTCGGGCATTGCTGCCGCAGTCGTCGTGGCCCTTTTCTTGGGCTTCCTCGTGCGGAAACCGTTCACGCCGAGTGTGATGATGGCCTCGAGCCAGTGGACGGAGGAAACCCCATACGAACTGCCCGACGGCACCAAGGTCAGCTTCGAAGGCGAGGCCAACATCAGCCACCCCAAGCAATTCGCCGATGCGCAACGCGCCGTCAGCTTTGACGGGAAGGCCTTCTTCGATGTCGCCAAAGAGGAAACACGGCCTTTTGTAATCCATTGCGGAGGCCTCGAGGTGGAAGTGCTCGGAACCACCTTCCTCCTTGAAGCAGGAAAGACCAGCGACATCTACCGCCTCGACCTATATACGGGCAAGGTCAGGATGACCGCCGACGGGCGCGAGGCCGAGGCCATAGAAGTGGCTCCGGGCGAGCGTGGCGTGTTCAACACCGCCGACAAGTCGCTCAAGCTCATGTCGTATGCCGAAGTGAAGGAAGATGAACTGAAGACAGACCGCGTGCTCGACTTCAACAACGTTCCGCTGCCGGTCATCGTCGAAACATTGGAATATCTCTTCAATGTGGAGATTGTCTTGGGTGAAGGTCTTGAAAATGAGAGAATCACAGCCCGTTTCACCGACGAAGACCCTGTCGATGAAGTGCTGGAAACCATCGCAGAAGTGTTTGGTCGCGATGTGGAAAGCCAAGGCGAAGGACGCTACATCCTCCGTTAGATTCTCCATCCCAAACAAGGTTTTTTCTGCTCAGAAGATTTATTTTCGCCTTTTTTTGTAAATTAGCGGCCTGTATTGACCGCTTTTTTGGGATATGAAGTTTTTGAACCGATATAAATACACTGAAAGACAAAGCAATGGCTTCGGCTTGCTCCGAAAAGTGCTGCCCGTTTTCGCAATACTGTTCGCATTGTTCCTGCCGCTGCGTTTGTTTCCGCAGACCTTCAATCCGCTGATTTCATTCTCGGTGGAGGCTTGCACCCTTGATGCCGCACTTGAGAAGCTTTTTGCCGACTATGAGCTGAACGTGGCTTTCAACAAGGCCGAGATGAGCAAGATCAGGATTGAGGGCTATTCGTGCTCCTACAAGTCGGTGGAGGAGGTGCTTGCCGACCTGCTCAAAGGCACGGGGTACGGGTTCAAGAAAGTGGGCAAGCAATATGTGGTCAAGAGGGAGAAACAGGTGCCCCCGCTTGTTCCCCCCGACGACGAGAATCCAGAGCAGACGTCCGTCGCGGTGTCTGTCAAGGAAACCGTTGAACACAAGTTGGACACCATCGGCAAGCATGGTTCCGACACGGTTCGGATTATCGATAGGCATATTGATAAGGTCTTTTTCAGCGGGCATGACATTGTCAAGACCGGTAGTCGATGTGTCGAGAGCAATATCTCCGAAAACGTCCCTTATGACAACTCTTGTGTCCATTCCGCCGAAGGATTCATTGTAATCCCACGGTATATAGGAAAGAACACCGTTGTTCTCACAAAGATAGAAGTTCCAGGCGCGTGCTTTGCCCACGATGCTGTCATAGTTGTTCATAAAGCTGTGAACAGCCCAGTACCTCATGAGCTGATCAGTGTCAAGAACTGATAGACTTTCCTTCTCTGTACCGTTGTTCAGCTTGTCAAGACAGTCTATCATGACCGCCTTGTCCGCATCTGTGCATTCCAGTTCATCGGAATCCCATATATTCTGATAGGAAGCAGGCTTGTCGTCTATCCAGCGGCAGCAGGCTGCGTCCTTCAGCTCCTCGGGATGCATCTTTGCAGAGATCTCGGTCCAGGGCTCTACACGGTCGGTCTTGTCGAGATCGGCATATTTGTTGCCAGAGAACACCTGCAGCACTGCTTCAAAGTCAGACTGCTTTTCCGCTGCTTCTGATTCAGGCTTGTAAAGGTCAACCTCTGCGTCACCGTAATTTCTGAACGCAAAGCTCTTGTCAACGTCCTCCACCGCCAGGTACAGTGCAAAATCCTCACCGTTTTTCTGCACGACGGTATAGCTGGAAAGCGGTGATTTAACACCCATATCGTTCATCATCTTATATGCGATATAGTCCTTCATGCAGGTAACATCTGCCGCGAAATTGTTGAGCGACAGCTTATCAAGTCCGTGATAGGTTGTATTCTCGTCATTCTTGCTGAAGTTTATGCGCAGGCCGACACGTCCGCTGGTACGGTCTTTTCTGCCCCTTGCAAAGCTAAGTGAAGAGTGTCCCTTTGCTTTCAGCGCAACGTTTTTGAAAAGCTCTCCGTCGATCTCAACATCACATTCCGCATATTCCTTGCTCTCGGAGTTGGCTTCATCGATCTTCTTCCACTCCTCGTCCGTAATTATGTTATTGACAGTATG
>ONVP01000234.1 GCA_900321315.1 uncultured Bacteroidales bacterium | reverse complement strand
ACCAGTCACCACTCCGGCACTTTCAGGAGAAACTGTAGTCGCTACAAGGCATTGCGTCAGGTCAAACAAGGCCGTGAACAGGCTGTCTTGGGTGACGACGATGTTGCGCGGGTTGTCGGTGATGCTGTCGGCCCAGCCAACGAAATCGTACCCCGCATAGGCCACGGCCTCGAGCGTGAGCGTGTCGCCGTAATGCCCAATGCCGCCGCCCGTCACCGTCCCGCTGCCTTCAGGCATCACCGCCGTTTCAATCAGGTATTCGATGAGGCCGAAGCATGCCGTGAAAGTAGTGTCGCCCAACACGACGATGTCGCGTGGGTTGTCGGTGATGCTGTCGTTCCAAAACAGGAACTCGCAGCCCATGTTGGGGAAGGCCTCGATGGTGGCCGTGTCGCCTTCGGGATAAACGCCACCGCCCGAAACGCTGCCCCAAAGGGTGTCATTGACCATCACCGTGAGGGTAAATCCAGTGACGGGAGGAGGAGGTAGCACCGCCAATGCCGTGATGCTTTCGCAGCCTTCGGGTTGGTAGAGGACTTCGCCGTCTTTCCAAACCGTCGTAACGCTGTCGATAAGTCCGGCATAGTAAACGCCGAACTCGTTCACAACCAGCGCGTTGATTTCTGAAAAGTTGGTAAAGGGATGGCTGAAAAGCACCTCGCCGTCTTGCCAAACGGTCAGGCTGTCGTCGATGTAGCCTGCGAGATAGATGCTGCCGTCGTAGATGTCCATCGCCGAAAACATCGCATTGGTTTCAAGGTCGCCGACGCTGAAAATGATGGAGTCGTTTTGCCATAAGGCTGCACTTATCAGGCCTTCCAAAATGCAATAACCCGCCGCGTAGAGGCCGGTTCCGTCGTGGCAAAGGTCGATGATGCACGAGCTGTTCATATACTGCCAGAGCAGGCTGTCGTTTTTCCAGACCGCCGCCTCATCGATGCCCAAAGTGTCATCGACCATAACGGAACCGGCGTAATACAAATCGGTGCCGTTTATGGCAAGGGCATAGGCGAAAGAATTGACGCTGTCGTTTGGCGAATGGACAAGGTTGCTGTTTTGCCACACGGCGGCGTTGGTATATCCCATGGCGTTGGTGGTGTAACCGGCTGCCGTCCAGCCTTGGCCCTCAAGGAGCAGCCGATTGATGACGGAGTTGGTATCTACAGCGAAGATGCAACTGTCGTTCAGCCAAATGCGGCCTTGCGTGAAAACGGTGTCGAAAACATGACCAGCTAAAAAAATGGTGCTGTCGTTGGCAACCTGCATGTCGTCGAAATGAATATTGAGACTGTCTGAAACACTGAGCGTCAATATGTTGTTCTTCCAGACCTTGGCCGTGTCGTTGGCTTGTCCGGCAAAATAAACATTTTGGGCCTCGGCGAATCCCAAAGCCAAAAACAAGACGGCTAAAAGCGTAATTGTCCTTTTCATGGATGCTATGTTTTTCATAATAACGGAGGATATTGATTCTTCGTGCAAAAGTAGCAACTTTTTCTTGTTCGTGCGCTTTGTTTACGCAAAAAGTTGTATCTTTGCCGCCGATATGCGGTGCCGATGAGGCTCAATAGGGAATCGGGTGCAAATCCCGTACAGTTCCCGCTGCTGTAAGCTCTTCACGCTGGCCACAATGCCACTGAAAACCAACACTTTTCGGGAAGGCGGACGGAATAAGGGAGTAAGTCAGAAGACCTGCCGCGTGTCGCTGAAACGAAGCTTTCGGGACAAGAGCTGGCGTTCCCTTATATTTATAAGGTGTACCAACACTATCCTTGAAGTTTTGAAGTAAGAGTTAATTAACTAATTATCAAATCTTTAAAACTTAAAGTATTATGCACTTCAAAAAGTTTACCCATTGGTTCCTCATGGGAATTTTTGGTCTGTTTACGACCAACCTGTTTGCACAGGATGCCACTATCACTGCCGACGAAATCCAATATTGGATTGGCGAAGGCGAAAACGAAGTCGTGCTTGCCATCAGCTGGTGCAGCAACACTGAAACCGCCCTCGCTTGGGGATACCGTTTCAATGGCGAAGCCACGGTTTTCCAAGCCCTCACTGACATTGCCGCTGCCGACAGCCGCCTGACAGTCGTCGGTGCCGCTCCCACCAACATCACCTACGTTGATGATGTGTACAATCTGACCATGTGCCCCAACCCGAACGCACAATGGGGTGATGAAGACTATGACATTCCCATGCACAGCGTGAACGGCTTGATGGGCATGAACATGATGGCTGACGAGCCGATTCAAAACAGCGACTTCGTCAAGATTGGCGGCTATGCCTGCGGCATCATGTCGGCCGACTGGACCACCATTGCTTGGGAACAACCCATCGAGCCGGTTAGCATCTACACGAGCGTGAACGAGAACCCATCCACGACCTTGTCGGTCTATCCCAATCCCGCTGTCAATGAAGCCTTCGTGACCATTGAAAGCGCTGGTCTGAACGAAGTTTCTGTTTACGACATCCAAGGCCGTTTGGTCGGCAAACAGAGTGTTGTGGCCACCGAAGGCGAGCAAGTGCGCATCAACACCGAAATGATGAACGCTGGCGTGTATTTCGTCCGCGTGAGCAATGAGAACAGCACCCAAACTGCCAAGTTGGTCGTGAAATGAGAATAAGGATTTCAATCCTGCTGCTGGCTTTGGTGCCGGTCAGGCTGTGGGCGCAGTTTGCGCCCGCACAAGACAAGCCCGGCACCACAGCCATGCATGCCGACTCGTCGGCATTCGTGGCTTGGGCCACAAGTTGCACCGTTGAGCGCGGCCCGATGCGCATCGACAAGCCTGAAAACGGTCTGGCCTCGTATGGCGAAGATTCGCTTGCTTTGGGCCAGCCGGGCGGCACATTTGACGTGGTGAGCCTCGGCGACGGCGGCACGGCTACCCTGACCTTTGCTTCGCCCATTTGCAACCAGCCTGGCCCTGACTTTGCCGTGTTCGAGAATGGTTTCGCCAACGCTCAAGATACTGATACATGGGCACTTGAACTTGGTTTCGTGGAGGTCAGCTCCGACGGCGTGAATTTCTTCCGTTTTCCTTCCGTAACCTTTGTCCAACCCGAAACACAACTGGGCAATGGAGGCACCATCAATCCCGCGCAACTCCATAACTTTGCCAGCAAATACGGCGCGTTCTACGGCACGCCGTTCGACCTCGACGAGGTGGAAGACAACGTTTTGCTCGACAAGAATAAGATTACCCATGTTCGCATAGTTGACGTGGTGGGTTGCATCGACCCGCAATATGCCACACGCGATTCGCGAGGCCAAATCATCAACGACCCTTGGCCGACCCCATTTGCTTCCAGCGGCTTCGACTTGGATGCCGTCGGCGTGATTCATGACTTGGAACATTATGATGTGCCGGAGCATGGTGAAGAGTCGGTTTCTTTGTATCCTAATCCCGTCAAGGAAAGGCTGTCTGTCAAGGCTGAAAACTTGCAATTGGTTGAGGTTTATAACGCTGTGGGGCAATTGGTTATGATGACAAACGAAGAAATCATTGACTTGACCGCACTGACCGATGGAATGTATCTCGTCCGCATCGTCTGCGAAGGCGGAATGGTTACGAAACGAATTGTGAAACAATAAATTGGAACGAAAATGAGAAAGAATCGTCTGTTTTTGCTGATGGCTTTGGCCGCCTTGATGTTCTCTTGCAAGCCCAACGAGCCTGTCAATCCGAGTAAGTTTAATATCGGGTCGGGTGTGTTTGTACTCAACGAGGGCAATTTCCAGTTTTCAAATGCCTCGCTGACTTTTTACGACCCCGAGGCTGACACGGTCGCCAATAATCTGTTCTACAAGGTGAACAACGCTCCTTTGGGTGATGTGGCACAAAGCATGGCTTTGGCCGATGGCAAGCTCTACATCGTGGTCAATAACAGCAATTATATCTATAAGGTGGATGCCAACACAATGGTGTGCGACACCACCAAGCCCTTCAAACTCACCGACTTCTATTCGCCGCGGTTGTCAATCCTCAGGACATGACCCATGCGGGCAGTATAGCTATGGGCAAATCGACCGAGAAAATGGTGCAGATTGGCAATGAGCTGTATGTCAGCAACTGGTCGAATTACTATGTCCCTGGCATGGAGAAAAACACCGTCCAGGTCGTGGACATTAACAACGACGTAAAAGTGGCCGAAATCCAAGTGGGGAAGGAGCCGAACTGCATGGCGGTAGATCGCAACGGCCATGTGTGGGTGCTTTGTGAAGGCGCCACATGGGAGGCCGACGGCGAGAATCCCACCTTGTGGGAAATCGACCCGATGCAGAAAACCGCCACACAACGCTATGAGTTTGATGGCTCGGCGATGATCCTGAAAGCCAACGCCTCTGGCTCAGCGTTGTATGTCGTTTACAACAACGAAGTGCGCCGCTTCGACATCGCCGCTTCGGCCTTGTCGGAAAGCTTCAGCATCGCCGCTCCCGAAGGGGGAACGTTCTACAATATGGCCGTCAATCCCCAAAATGGCGACCTGTATGTCACCGACGCGAAGAACTACATGATGAACGGCGCCGTCTATCGCTATTCCGACGATGGCGTGTTGCTCTCTTCCTTCGATGCGGGCATCATTCCCAGTGCAATGTTGTTTAAATAATTGATATTCTTTTGAGGGGATGGCAAATCCCCAACTCAGTTCGGGCGGATGGCAAAACCGCCCGAACTTTTTGAGTCAAATTTTCTACATACCTTTTCGTAACGAAAAAAAATTATTGCTGTCCGCTAAACATTTGTGTGGGTAGAAAAAACAGGCTGAACTTTTTGGATAAAGTCCAGCCTTTATCGTTACCTTTGTTTCTGCT
>ONVP01000058.1 GCA_900321315.1 uncultured Bacteroidales bacterium | reverse complement strand
ATTCTTCATGACGAGGTCATCGCTTTGATGGCCATTCAAAGGCACGAACTGGGCTACATTCCGGACGCTCTGATTCAATATCGGATACATGGATCGCAAGGCATGAGCGTACCACATAGTGTTGAGGAAGCCAAGCAACGATTTGATTTCATGCATCTGCTTGATCCTATCGTCAGTGGCGAACGGGCGGGCAGATGGCCGTTCCCATTAACAGAAGAGCTGGAGGCATATCAGGAGTTTTTGGCATGGAGGGCAACGCTGCAAAATGGATTTTGGGGATTTGCCAAACCCTATCTGCATGTTGCCGAGTATAAAAGATTCTATCACAAAAAACACATGGACTTTTGCCTGTATGACGCGAAAGTTTCATTGAAAAGGCTGTTGAGGCGGATAAAGTTGAAATAGTTATGGCTAAATGCAGTGTTTTGGTGTTGGCCTACAATCAGGAGAAATACATCCGACAGTGTCTTGACGGGGTTTTGATGCAGCGGGCCGATTTTGAATACGAGTTGGTCGTAGGCGAGGATTACAGCACGGATTCCACCCGGAAGATTTGCGAGGAATATGCCATGAAAAACCCTGCTGTACGGGTGCTTTCCACATCTAATGGCGAGAATTTGGGCTATACGGAGAATTGGAAGCGCACCTTGGCAGAATGTCGGGGAGAGTACATCGCCATTTGCGAAGGAGATGACTATTGGACGGATGCCTTGAAGCTGCAAAAGCAAGTCGAATATCTTGACGCACATCCTCGCTGTGGCCTATGCTATACGGATTGTAACATATACTATGAGGATACAGGTATATGGGAACGGGCGATTTTTGCGAACGGGCAATCCAACATGAACCATGAGAACGTGATGTGGGGCGACGGTTACCGGGGAAACCTTACTTGGGTGATTCGGCGTGACGTCTTGGCGGATGTCGTGATTCCCAAGCATTGCTCCGATGTCCCGTTATGCTTGCTTTATGAAATTTTCCTTCGTTCGGAACTTGGTTTCCTGAAAGATGTTACGGGTGTGTTTAGGAAGCATGTCGGAAGCTTCAGCAATACGCCCACCGACAGAAGGAAAGATTATTGGTATCATCGGAACTACACTGTAATGAGACTGAAATATGCCGCGCTAATGCCCAATGCGGAATTCACGTGCAAGCATTGCTACGGCGAAGCCTTGTCGCTCTATGAAACGGCGAAGGAATTCGGAGATTCCGAATACATGGGGCTGATTGCCGATTATTACAAAAGTCATGACGACGAACTGTATGATTATCTGATGCAACAAAACAGACGGATTGCCGAATTGAACCAAGAGCTTGAAAGATTGCAGACATCGAAAAAGTATAAGGTAGGAACGCTCGTCTTGAAACCGTTTTCATACTTGCGCAAAAAGGTATAAATATGATTTCCCTGATAGTATGTTCTCGTAGAAATCATGTCCCGCAAGCACTGAGGGACAATGTTGCCCAAACCATCGGCGACACTCCGTTCGAATGGATTGTCATAGACAACTCAAAGAACCTGTACAACATCTTCCAAGCCTACAACGAGGGCATACGGCTCGCAAAAGGCGACATCCTCTGCTTCATGCACGACGACGTGCTGTTCCATTCCAAGGATTGGGGCAAAATGGTCGGCGATTGCTTCGAATCCTATCCCAAGCTGGGTTGCCTCGGCGTGGCCGGAAGCCATCTGATGCTCGACTTGCCCTCTTCCTATTGGCATAGCGAGACATTTTGCCTGCATTGCTATTGCAAAGACGAGACGGGGACTCCAGTCCTTATTGAGGATGCGAGATACAAGAACGACAATGGGCTTACGCAGGTGGCCTCGGTGGATGGGCTTTGGATGTGCCTTAGGAGAAGCCTGTTTGACACCATCCGCTTCGACGACCAAACATTCAAGGGGTTCCATTGCTATGATTCGGACATCTGTATGCAAGTGATTCAGGCGGGATTCGACATCGGTGTCACATTCGAGGTGGCGGTTGAGCACAGCAAGTCGGGGCCTTTGGATGCTACTTATTTTGAGAACATTCATCTTTGGTACGATAAGTGGAAAGGCTTCCTCCCATTGTCGCGTGGCGCGGAGTTCACGGAAGACGACATAGCCACTCGCACCGCGTTGGTCAGGCACATTGTTACGCTTGAGAACCATGTGGCGGACTTGCAGCGGGTTTATGATTCCAAGGCATACCGTTTGGGTAGAGTTTTTTTGGGGAAATTCAAAAGGAAGGCATGAAGCAAGAAGATGTTGTGTTGCTGCTGACGGCCTGCGTCCGTCCGTCGAATATGATACTGACGGAACTGCAAGACCCAGAGGAGCGTTTGCGGCAATACTTGTCCGCAGTTGGCTATTACATGGCCAACACGAAATGCAAAATCGTGCTGTGCAACAATAGCGGGGATGACTTTGCGGGTCGGTTTGACTATGGCGACAGGTTCGAGTACCTGTTTTTCGACGGCAACGGTTATGACAGGTCGTTGGGAAAAGGGTATGGCGAGTTTGAGATTGTGAAATACGCCGTGGCCCATAGCCGCTTGATTGCGGAAGCCAAGCAGGTCGTCAAGATTACGGGCAGATTGGTCTTTCCCGATGCGTTTAGGTCCATCAATCTGACGTTGAGGTTGTTGCGTTTGCCGTCGGACACGGTCATCACGAGGTTTTGTTATTATGCCCCATTTGCACATTCGGAGTTTGTTTTTGCGCCAAAAGGCTTTTTTGAGCGTTTTGTTGCCGAAGAGAATGTCATCAACGATACGGCAGGCTACTATTTTGAGCATCTTTTGCATGACGGCATTGTCAGGAGCGGTTTCCAGTATGTTTCGTTTGTCAAGCCAATCAAGAAGATTGGCGTTTCGGGTACTGCCAATCTGCAATACTCGAATGATTTCCATTCAAGGATGTATCAACTCATCGATATCTACATGTTTTATCAGAAGCGCAGCGAGGAATTGAAAGGCACGGATGCCCGATTGAGCAAGGCAATGAGGCGGATTTCTGTTGGGACGCACACTTGGCTTCGTGTCTATAAGTTTTTCAGGAAGCGTTTCGCAAAACAACCATGAAAACCGCACTAATAACCGGTATCACCGGACTGGATAATGCACCCCAAAATTGAGAGCAGGAGTTAAGGTGAAAAAACAGTAGTTTTGCGAGGACAAAAACGCAAGGGAAAATGACTTCTCAATTTCAAATAAAAAAATAAAATAACGTTTATAATATACTATATATCAATTGTTTGAAAAGAAATTTCAAGAATTGCGCAATACCAATACCAAAGAAAAGTAATGCAAGAAAAGATCATTGTTTCTTTTACCTCATACGGATTAAGGCTTCATAATATTCCAGCGGTGCTTGACACGATATACAGCCAGACAGTTAGCCCCGATCTTGTTGTGTTGAACTTGGCATACGATGAAATCCTTCCTGAAGCCGTGGCAAGCTACCTGCAACAGCATTGTGTGGAAGTAAACCGAGTGGCCGATACGAAAGTGTTCAAGAAAATTGCCCCCACTTTGAAAAAATATCCACATGACGTGGTGATTAACATTGACGATGATTGGTTATATCCTGATGGTATGATTTCCGATTTTATGGAAATGCACTCTCGGTATCCTGACCATCCAATCAGCGGAAATGGCGCAGTGTTCAGAGAAATGATTATCCATTGTGGATGCGCCTCATTGACGAAGGCTGAATATTTCGCACCTTATTTGGACGAGTTCGAGAAACTAATTGCATATTGTCCGTGTGACGACATTGCTTACACTTATTTTGCCAATAGGACAGGTCATCCATATATCGTATCCAATGGCAGGTATTTCCTTAATATGACACCTTATTGCGAAGGCGAGGGGTATTCTGAAACGGTGCCATGGGGTGCACTTAAAACAGGGCTTGATTATTTAGAAACATCTTATGGAGAATTGCCTTGTTTTGCTGAAGCCTATGTCAAAGAAGCGAAACTTGCACAAACGCTTTATCACATCCATCAAGAAAGCTTAAAGGAAATGGTGGAAGCGGAAAAGGAAGAAGCCGAGAAAAAGGTTCGCAGCACCCGCGCCTATCGATTAGGTAAGTTTATGCTGAATCCATTTTTGTGGGCCTGCGGACGAAAGGGCAATTAGGATTCCTTGAACCATGAAAAGCGAGTAGAACCATGCAACTATCAATCATAACCGTAAACCTAAACAACCGTGACGGCCTCCAAAAGACCATCGACAGCGTCGTTTCGCAAACCTTCAAGGACTTTGAATGGATTGTGATAGACGGAGGCTCCACGGATGGCAGCAGGGAACTGCTCGAACAGTATGCCGGACATTTGGCCTATTGGGTGAGCGAGCCTGACTCTGGCATCTACAACGCCATGAACAAAGGAATCAAAGTGGCGAAAGGCGAGTATCTGCAATTCCTGAACAGCGGAGACTGGATCTTGGAAAAGGATACTTTGCAAAGGGCATTCGGCACCAATCCGAAGGAAGACATCATATATGGCGACTGCATTGAGCCTGACGGATCGCTGCAGGTGTTTCCGGCCACTTTGGATGCCTTGTTTTTCTATCGGGGTACGCTCAACCACCAGGCATCGTTCATCAAAGCCTCGTTGTTCCATGACGGAGGCTACGACGAGCAATACAGATACGCATCCGATTGGCTGTTCTATTTGCAGAAAATCGTCTTTGAGAATGTCAGCTATCGCAAGGTGGACGCGGCCGTCGTCGGTGTTCAGCCCGGAAAGTCGTATGATGTATCGAAATCGGATGCGGAACGCAAGGCCATTCTCAACAAATGTTTTAGCCCCTTGCAACAGGTTGCGTTGGAAAACCATGCTTCGCTGGTGGAGCATCCCATGCGGCCTTTCTATGATTATATTGAAGCGCACCCGAGCCTTGGGAAATGGGTGCGCAGGTTGGTACACTTGCATCGGAAGCTGAAGAAGCAGGGCAAGGCTATATAAAACCTTGGAAATGGAAGAAAAGATTGTTCCCAACCATGATGTTCGAGTCACCGTCATCATGCCGGTTTACAACGCTGTGGCATGGCTCGACATGTCCATCGGGTCGGTGGTTGCTCAAACCTACGCCAATTGGGAACTGATAGCCGTGGATGATAGCAGCACCGACAACTCGTTGCAAGTGCTGGAGAACTGGGCCGAGAAAGACGCTCGGGTGCGCGTGTTCCATAAAGAGAATGGCGGCCCGGCCAAGGCGCGTGCTTTCGGACTGAAGGAATCCACAGGCGACTATGTGTTTTATTTGGATCAAGACGATGCCATCAGCGAGGACATGTTCCAATCCTGCCTTGCAGCCATACGCGCCAATGGGGCAGATGCGGCCATGCCCAACCTGATCCAACGTGGCGACGACGGCTTCTCCAAAGACAACTTCGAGGCTTTCGCAGTAGATCCCGACTCTGTCATCAGCGGGCGCGATGCATTCGTCCGTTCCATCGATTGGCAGGGCGTTTGGGCCTACATGCTGTGCCGTGCCGACGTTTTCAAGCGATTTGCCTGCGACGAGCGTTACTTGTTTGGCAAGTTCAATTCTGACGAGCTGATATCAAGGTTGGCCATGCTGCATTGCGGCAAGATAGCCTATTGCACAGCGATATACTATTATTCCCTCAACCCAGAGAGCATGTCGAAGAAGCTCTCTCCCAGGATGTTCGGCTATCTGGAAACCAACATTCACATGATTGAGGCCACGAGACAATTCGCCCTGCCAAGAAGTGTGGTGGCCAAGGCAGAGGTGCATTCTTTCCGTGAGATGATAGAACTGTGGCATAGGTATCTTGAAAACAAGGCCAAGCTCTCGACGGGAGAAAGGAACGACATTGAGCGGCAGTTCGCCGAGTTCCACAAGGCGCTGCCCAAGGCAAACATCAACGAAATGCTTTCAGGTCGGCCTGGCATCACGCCCCAATTGCAGCGGTTGCTCATGCTTCACGATTGGCCGCTTTGCAAGATGTCGTTGTCGGTTGCATGGCGAATCGGAAAAAAGAACAAGCTGTATCCGTGGTTCTCAGAGGAACAAATCAAATCATTGAAGTAAACATGGAAACCCCATTAGTATCCGTCATCACACCATGCTACAACCAAGCCCAGTATCTGCCGGAGGCTATGGATTCCTTGTTGGGGCAGACTTATCCCGACTGGGAATGCATCATCGTGAATGACGGCTCCAAGGACGACACCGAGGAGGTGGCCTTGGCGTATTGCGCAAAAGACAATCGTTTCCGCTATTTTTCCAAGGAAAACAGCGGCGTGTGCGACACGCGCAATTTCGCCGTCGCGAATAGCAAAGGCAAGTACCTGATTCCCTTGGATGCGGACGACAAGATTGGCGCGAGCTATCTTGAAAAGGCAGTGGATGCTTTTGAGAACGGCTCGGAGAAACTGAGGATTGTCTATGGTCAGGGCGAGTATTTCGGGGCGTTGTCGGGTCCTATCGACAACAAGCCGTATCGGTTTGAAACCATGCTTGTTGAGAACACGTTCTTCAATTCCGTCGTGTTCCGTCGCGTGGATTTCGACCGCGTCGGAGGCTATCACGAGTATATGCACGACGGGCTGGAGGATTGGGAGATTCTGCTGTCCATCTTGGACGAGGAAGCGGAAGTGGTGCAGCTCCCCGATGTGTGCTATTATTATCGGATTCTACCCACTTCGCGCCAAAGAAGCGTGAACGACGAGATGCACAAAGCCTTGCTGCTTCGTGCCTACGAGCATCACAAGGAGACCTATGACCGCCATTTCCCCGCCCCGATTCTGTATGTGCACCGTTGGCATTGGGCCATGAACAGGGTAGAGGAGTTGGAAAAGGAACTGGCGAGCATCAAAGGATCAAAGAAATACAAGACAATGCGGAAATTGTCGGGACTTTTTCATCGTAAACCATGATTTCGGTCGTAGTTTGTACAAGAGAGCAGGATATTTGTGCCGACCAGCGCAGCAATATCGAGGAAACCATTGGCGCAGACTTGGAAATCATCGCCATCGACAACTCCGCGGACACCGAGACCATTTTCACAGCCTATAACAAAGGTGTGCGTCATTCGAAAGGCGACATTCTGTGTTTTATGCACGACGATGTGAGATTTCGCACCAAGGATTGGGGTGGCATCATCCAAAACCTTTTTGAGGAGGATGAAAAATTAGGACTGATTGGCTTTGCTGGTGCACATTTCCTGCCCGATGCACCCATGTATTGGGATGTGTCGCCGTTCATCTCAGAGCACAACCTCACCACGCGAAAAGGCCAGACCGAGAAATGCTTCTCATTGGAGCATTTTGGGCAAAATCCGCTGGCCGAAGTGGTCGCCATTGATGGAATGTGCTTCTTCGTTAGGCAAAGCCTTTTCGACCGCATCGCTTTCGATGAGACCACTTACAAAGGCTTCCATCTCTACGACATGGATATCAGTATGCAGGTTAGAGAAGCGTGTTATAAGGTATGTGTGTGCAAGGATGTTTTGGTGGAGCATTTCTACGATTTCAATCCAACAAAAGCTGGTTTTGAGCTTTTTGAGGCCAATCTGCAGAAGTTTTACGACAAATGGTCGTCGCGTTTCCCGATAGCAGTGGGTTTGGAAGGCGTGAACGATAGCATGATGCACCAACTCAACGACTATGTGAAACAAAAGATGCAGCTCGAAAAAGCATATAGAAACATCACGGAATCAAAGGCTTATCGTTTGGGTAGGACCTTGCTTGATCCAGTTAAGAAGTTTAAAGGATGACCCTCTACAAGCCCCAAGACCTTTGGAATATCGCGCTGTTCGTCCTTTCTGACGGGGAAAGCCTTTTCGACTGTGTTTCGCGCGAACCTGACAAGCGTTTCACGCCGCAAGATTTGGTCAGGACGCGCTACCACCAGATAACGGGCTATGCCGATCCTTTCCTGTTCGTGCACGACGGTTGGCTGTATCTGTTCTACGAGGAAGAGCGGCTCGAGGCCAAGGCGCCAATTTGTGCCAAGCGGACGAAAGATTTACGGCGTTGGGAAAACTTGGGCGTGGTGTTGCAGGAACAGCATCACTTGTCGTATCCCAATGTGTTTGAGCATGATGGCTCGATATATATGTTGCCCGAGACCCGCGAATGCGACGCGGTGGTTCTCTATAAGGCCGTGGATTTTCCACGCCGTTGGGAGAAATGCAAGGTCTTGCTTGAGGGCGACAAATTTGTTGACAGTTGTGTGCATTTCCATGAAGGCAAGTGGTACTTGTTCACAACGGTGTGGTATGGCGAGAAAAACGGTTTGCGCATCTTCGCATCCGACAACCTGACAGATGATTATGTGGAGCATCCCATGTCGCCGATAACTGATGATGAGGCTTTTTCGCGTTGCGGCGGAGCGGTTTTTGCCTACGACGGCAAGCGGTATCGTCCGGCGCAAGATTGCACGAATTATTATGGCGAAGATTTGCGGATTTTTGAGATAAACCGACTCAGTGCAACCGAATATGAGGAGCGTTTGGTCAGGTCGATGATTGACAAGAAACAAGTTTGGAACCCGTTGGGCGGACATCATTTCAACACGACGGTTTTCCAAGGGAAACGCATCGTGGTGATGGACGGCATCGTCAATGACAATTGGCTGAACAACCGCACACGGAAATTGTTCAATTACTTTCATTCTCGGAAATGAACCTGCTGTATTATTGCGATGAGTATCCGCCCGTTCGGAATGGCGGTATCGGCACGGTGGTGAAACTGGTGGCCGAGGCCATGGCGAAACGTGGGCATCGGGTGATTGTGGCAGGGAAGTATTGGGAAGGGCAAAGTCGCCAGACCATTGAGGAAATCAATGGGGTTACGGTTATCCGATGGCACAAAGGAAGCTACAGAACCTTGGGCATTCGGGCTTGCGACTTCATCCGCGATGAAAAACGTCTCCGGACATTGAAAGCGCAGCGCATCCTTGACCGCACACGGCTTTTGTTGGAACGGGTCGTCAAGGAGCATCAGGTCGATTTGTTGGAAATGCCTGATTATGTGGATTCTTTCATATACAATGACGGAATTGTGTTTCCTCGCAAGCACTTCTCAATTCCTTTGTTGCTTAGGGTTCATGGTAGCGTTTCATTCTTGTATCATCACTTGCAATACGTTGAAAATGAGGAGAGAACGAAGCAAGACAAGCGGCTTTTCGATAGTGCGGATGCTGTTAGTGCAGTGAGCGCTTTCTCCAAGCGCTATGTCGAGGAGGGCTTGTGCTTCGATAAGCCTATTGAGGTGATTTACAATCCGATAGAAGATAAATTGTTTGCAAATGCAAGCGAAAGCCTCCCCGTTGGGCAAACGATATTGTTTTTCGGGAAGATAGCCGCGATGAAGGGCGTATATAGTTTAATCAAAGCGTTCAACATTGTGGCGGAGAAAAATCCGCAAGCCCGACTGCGTTTGGTTGGCAGCGGCGACATAAACCAAGCCAAGCAGCTGGTTGACAGTCGTTTCGCCGACAGGATTGAATGGACGGGTTTTGTGCCTCATGAAGAAATAGGCAATGAAATCGACAAGGCGGCGTTTTGCGTGTTGCCGTCTTATTTCGAGAATTTTTCGATGGCAGCCTTGGAAGTCTTGGCCCGAAAGAGAGCCTTGATATACACAAATCGTGCTTCAGGATCGGAGTTGATTGAGGATGGAGAAAATGGCCTACTTGTCAATCCCGACGATGTGGTGCAGATTGCGGACAAGATGGAATTGCTACTTTCCGATACAACCTTGCGTGACTGTTTGGCCGAGAAGGGCTATGAAATGTGCCGCAGGCGTTTTTCCACCGATGTAATCATTTCGCAGATGGAAAGCTATTATGAAGAGATAATTGCAAGATGCAGAAAATAAGAAAAACAATAGATTTTGTATTGAATCGTGGCATATTGGCTTGGATGGCAGTTGCTTTTGTATGGTATATGATCGTGAGTACCTTGCACCGTGTCATTTCTTGCGATGAAGGCTATTATTTGATGGGTTTTCTTGTCGGTCAGAATGTTGATGGGCAGGCGACAAACTTCCATTATATTACGCGAGCCTTGTGCCGACCTTTTGCCGATGACAATATCATGGTGTTCCGCCATGTGCGCTTGGCGTGGACGGTTTTCGCACTGATTGTGTTTGCCTTGTCCTCATTCGAATGGCTTTCGAGGAGAAAGGGACTTCCTATTTCCCGTTGGGCCTACTATCCCATGATGGCCTTGGCGGGTGCCATGTCGTTCACTTTTGCCGCACCGACATTATCATACGATAGTATTGAAACCATCATAGCCTTGTTTGTCGCCTCGCTTCTGTTTGTCCAGCTGACCAGCCGCAGGGAGAACGTGAAATTGTTGTGCGCTTTTGGCATCGGATTCCTGTTGTGGTTTTCATTCACTAATTCTCCGCCGGCAGGGTGTGGCCTCGCGGTGTTGTTTGCTGGCATCTTTTTTGTCAATGCCGATGAGAACAAATGGAAAAGTTTGCTTTTCGCGTTCTTGGGAATGGTTTCGGCATTGGTGGTTCATCATCTCATCGTGCAAGATTTGCGAGTGTGGTTTTCTGACATTTCGAAAATCCTCGTATCCACGTTCACCGAGAAGTCGGGGACGGGACATGACACTGAAAGCTTGATTCCAGGTTTGTTGAGAACCATTGGTAGTCTGTTTGTGGTCTTGGTTCCCGTTGTGGTGCTTTCCACCTTGTTTTTCCGAAAGGTGCGGTTGCCGGAGTGGCTGCTATGGAGTGTGACGTTGGCCTTGTGCGTGTATTTGGTGGTTTTCAGGAAAGAGTATGAGCTACGTGGCATGCTGTTCATGCTGCCTGTTGCGCTGATGTTAGGGAAAAAGTTGTCGCAACCTGACGTTAATTTTGGGGAATACCTGATTTCCAAGGACTTTTGGACAGCGTTTGCGTTGGTGGCTATCCCTTTGGCAGGTGTCTTCGGCACCAACCAAGGCATTACGAACAAAGCCGTTATTTTCACCCCATTCTGGATGATGTCTTATTTTCTGTTAGCGTCGCGTGTGGAGGAAAGACAGGCCGTGCGGTTGCATGTGGTTTTCACCGTTATGCTACTTGGAGGCTATGTCTATTTAGGCAGTTTCCAACGCTACCATTGCTATTACACGCCGCGCTCGTCGAGATGCGAGATTATCGGAGCAAGCCGTCCGCAGCGTGTCTTGGTCAGCGAGTACCAACAGCAATATTACAAGAATTAAA
>ONVP01000079.1 GCA_900321315.1 uncultured Bacteroidales bacterium | reverse complement strand
TATACCAACCTCCGAAAGTATATCTTTCTCTCATAGGCTCCTCAGGCTTGAACGCAACGCCGCCCTCAGCAACCAGCTGAGCTACAACTTCAGAACCCCACGCGGGCTGGAAGAACTTGAGAACCAACCTGCTTACATGCGCCGCGATGTGGAAATCAACAGCAACTACGACAACGACATCTCACACTACTCCACCTCGCAAAATGGCATCAGCAGCCAAAACGCTTTCCTCCACGACAACGTGGACTAAACGCAGGGCTTTATCGCAAACTATTTGTTCTTCAACGCAATAGGGACGCTCATCCGACGCGCCCCTATTGTTTTTTTCGAAAAAACGACCACCGCAGCCCGAATTTTCATACCTTTGCGCATCGATTGCCGACGAATGGAAAAACTTCTGAGAATACTGTTCTTGACAGCCGCGCTCGCCATGTCATTCCTCGCCAAGGCGCAAACCTACGCCAACGACTTCGAGGACGGCAACCCGTGGCAAGAGCCTTGGCTCAACCTCAACATCGTGGCCGATGGCGATTCCCTCTCGAGCAACCACGTCTGCCTTTGCGACAGCGTCCACGAATACGGCTTCGGCTTCAGCATCAACGCCGGGACAGCGTTTCCAAGCCAGAACATCGGCTGCCGTTTCGCCTTCGATTTCCGAGCGCCCGACACGCTCCGCAACGCCATGATGGTGTTCTGCATCGAAGGCGGCAACAAACCTTTCTGGAACGCCTATCCCCTATCCAATTTCGAGCCAGATTCAACGGAATGGGCACGCGCCATTTTCACTCACAATTTCCCTTACGACTACATCGGTCAAGGCCAAATCAAGGTTTATGTGTGGAACCAAGGACAAGAAAGGCTGATATTCGACAATGCCCAATTGGAAATCAAAACCGATGTCATGCCAAGCTACCAGCCTGATATTAATCGTTACAAAAACAGCAATGAAAAACCTTCCAATTTGTCAGATGGGCTAGATTCACTTTTTATCAAGATTCAGTATCTAGATTATTGGAACCGTCTTAAACCTGTCGTTGAATACATCAATGCCGATGGCGACACCATCAGCAATCCTTCTATTGCAGAAACCTACATCCAAGTGGAAATCCTATGGGATCACTCCTATACCCCTAAAAATCGATGGGATTCCCAACGCGCCATCGGACGCAGAATCATTACTGAAACTCGGTTCAAGGAAGATGTCAAGTTGTTAAGATTAGCCTTCGTTTTACCTCTTCCAGAAGGTGAAATCACCATTTACCGGCGCAACCAGCATATTGACAGTCTCAACTTACAGTCATCCTATTATCTTGATCGGGAAGGATTTACAATAAAGTATGACAACATCTGCTTCAGCACTTATCACAACACAGGCATTTCTTCCCTGCAACTCAACACAGATAACCGATATGCCTGCTTCAACATTGACTATTGGCGTGATCATCCGTTATTGCACTATCCCATGCGAACAGATACATCGGATTACTTCAAGGACATCTCCTATCGTAATGTCAAGGCAGACGAAATACTGACCGGCTATATAGATTTTTACAATTATTACTTTCCCGATGAGTTACCCCGCATCATGCCCGTATGGGATGGCTACCAATCGGCCTTCATCTTCACCGAACACGCCGACTGGACGGATCTAAGGACTCATCGCGCCGTACTCTTTGGAAACGAAAACATTACCAAACCAGAAGATGCCGTTGGCGGTTTCTGTTATTTCGACATTCCCGTCACAAAGAGCGTGTTCTACTGGAACCCCGACAACGTGACGAACGACCTCGCCAGCAAAGGTAACTTTTTCGGGTCTCACGCCACCATAACGACCGAAAAAGAGTTCTACAAATTGCTGAAATCCATAAAGAAACGCGGTTTCGAGATTTGCCTGCACTCGCCCGAGCAATACACGACCATCCCGAGCGAATTTCCAAAAGCCATGCGCTTCATGCGACGGAATTTCAACACGGTTTCGTGGATCGACCACGGCTACAACAACGGTCCCGACAAGAACCGCGAGAATTTGGCCTGCGACGGCCTCCTCCCCGACTCACCGAATTATTCCGCCGACCTTTGGAAAAAGAATGGTGTGCGTTACCTTTGGAACGCCTACTACGAGGAACACCGCATGGAAGACCACAACTTTGATGGGCATTTCGTGCAGCCTTACGACGGCTTCGGCGACGCACTTCCCAACCGACAAATCACCACCTTGCCCAACGGCGACCCGGACTTTCTGCTTTGGTCCACGCCCTCTACTTTGGAGGTGAACGAAGACCACGAATGGTATTACTATTTTGACTCCATCCGACTACAACGCCTTGTGGACCAGCACAATGTATTTATCACGCACATCTATCCCGCATGGACCGACCCATGGCGCGGCTTTTGGCAATACAACGAAAACGGCACCGTCGTGGCCATGCCGGGATTCAACTTCGCGCTGAGCCAACTCGCCCGTTTCCGCGACGAAAAGAAAATCCTGCCGACCACCATCGAAAAATACCTTAGTTATTACGAGAAACTACAAAACCTTGATTATCTGATTCTTGACAACAAAACCATACAATTGACCAACGCAAGCGAAGCCATCGAAGGCCTAACTCTGCTTTGCACCAAACCCATCATCGTGGAAGGCAAAGTGATGGATTTCCGCAAGGTCGAGGAAGGTTATTTGGTGTGGTTTGACTTAAAGAAAAACGAAACCGTAACCATAAGATACAGAGAATGAAAAAGTTATCCATATTCGTCAGCGGCAACGGCACCAATTTGCAGCGCATTGCCGAATACTTCGCCGATAATAAAAACGTTGAAATCTCCAATGTGGTTTGCAACAATCCCAAGGCATATTCCATTGAACGGGCGAAGAATTTGGGCATCCCGTTGCGAATGATTACCAAACAGGATTTCAACAGCGAGGCTTTCGTCAAGGAGTTGCAAGACCTTGGCATTGACTTGATTGTACTGGCTGGTTTCCTGTGGAAGTTGCCCGAAAACCTTGTCAAGGCCTTTCCGAAAAAGATTGTGAACATCCACCCTGCCTTGTTGCCCAAATATGGCGGAAAAGGCTTTTATGGCGAGCATGTTCACCAAGCAGTCGTGGCGGCCAAGGAAGCGCAATCGGGCATTACCATCCACTATGTCAATGAATTGTACGACAGCGGCGAGATCATCTTGCAAGCCCACGTCAGCTTGGACGAAAACGAAACGCCAGACTCCTTGGCAGCCAAAATCCACCAATTGGAGCAGGCGTATTTCCCTGTGGCGATTGAGCAGGTGTTGTTGTCACAAAACTGACCATTCTTCTTGCTCTTTCCCATATTCAGAACCCAATTTTCCTTATTTCTTAATTTCATGTCAGGCGGAACGTCTCTTGGTCAGCAAGGCCATTGTCATTATTGTATTCTATCAATTTTGCAAATTGCAAATCACTGGTATTACTGCTGAGAACCTTTAGAGAGTTCTACAACTTGCTCCACAGCGGACAGCAAATTCATTTTTCGGATCGTTCTTTTCTTGGTTTCCATGACATTCCTTTCTTTTTTGGGTCAGTTTTCACGCTGCAAAGAAAAAAGAATCCTGTGCTGAATTGACGCTCAGGCAAAACTTTTGTAAGCCAAACGCTTCTTTGAATGGATTGGACATATCTTGTCTACTCAACCTTGTCAAGTTGGCCGTTGTATTTCATTCCTAAACTCAACTTTGATTTCGTAGAAAAAATCACGGCAATAGATGAAGTCAGTGATGGCAAAATCGGTGTGGTCGAACAGGTTGTGGAAGGCTTGTGTCAGATGCAGGTCTTTGGTCAGTTCCTGGTCGAGGCCTTCGTTCCAGTTGGGCGGGGGCAATTCATCCCGATGAATTCGTCAAAGTCGTTGGAATCAGGATCGTCGTTCCCTTTCAATTGGAGAGGGAAAGCCACGCCGCCTTCATACAGCAGATTCCATCCTGAATCCTGCAAAGCATTCCAAAGCTCTTGTCGGTTCTCGCCTTGCACGGGGTGCAATGCCGGATAGTCATTGCTGAGGTAGCAGCAAGCCTCGACCTCCACATCTTCACCGAAGCCTTTGTTGGCTTCATACACGGCGTGGGCTTTGTCGAACATTTTACGCAATGCCTCCCGCATCACGTCGTTGAAGGCAATGATGTCAGGCAGCAACAAATCCTGATGTTGCAGCACACGATGGTTGATGATGGTTTTCCTGACTTCGATAAGACTACGCTCGTCGGTGTAGTCGTGGTCTTTGCTCCAAAGCCCTTCAAACGACAAAATGATTTGGTCTTCAAGTGTCTTTAAGGCATCGTCTTGTAATAAGTCTTTGATGTTCATGGTGTTTTGTTTTGAATTACGCTGCAAAGAAAACAAAAGCCTGTGCCGAATTGAAGCACAGGCTTATTCAAAAAAAACTTATTATCAAATATTTATTATTGCCCCATACCTAATTCGTCAAAACTAGAAAGAACAATGTCTTTTATCTGATTACAATGCGCTATTACCTCATCATTCCACCATATTTCCTGAGGATTCGATGATTTTCTCTTATTCTCATTCACAACATCCATCATCAGTTTTTGTTTCAAACTATCATAGCCAACCTTCCCATAATGTTCTGTTTTGGCAGATGGTGAATAATTTTTGAGCTCTGAGTTTTTTGTATTGCTTATCAAGCACAAATTACCCATATCATGCAGGTATTCATCTTCCATTTCAGGACCAGAAAGAGGATGTTGAGGATAATAATGCTCCACAGAGCTTCTCGATGTAAACTCAAAATCATCATACGCCTTTTTATTATTTCTCCATATACAATAATCTATGTAGTTGAAAATGAAGTAATCAATATGATTCTCATAAGTCGGGAACTGAATTGTACTCGGCTTTTGAACCTTTAATTGATCTGACTTGAAAATGGCTCTATAATAGAAACCCTCATTAGATTTCTCATCAGCAAGGAATCGGCCAAACATGTAGGTCTTGGCCAACCCTTCAAGATAACCTCCTAAGCCATCTCCATCTTTGTGACGATTGACGTAATTCAACACAGCGCACAACCAATGCTTGTAATTCTGGCTGGGTAATGAAACATGAAACATCGATTCAATCATGATTACTCTATGGTTTTCCTCGTTGTCTCCAAATGTATTGTTGTAGCTGAAATTATCTTTTTGCTGCTTGGTCAAGGTCAACAGGTTCATCTTGCCATTGATAGTGTCATCCTTATAATCTCGCCTGATAACAAACCTGTCATACAAAAACCTCAGCTCCAACATTTTTAATACAAACATGTCTGCAAAACCATCCTCCTGGAGATATTGATGGAATGTCAGCAGAAGCCTTTTATCATCGAGCGGAACATCCTCTTCTGTGATAACTCGTAATACTTGAAGCAAAAAACCTGGAAATTTCAGCACAGATTCAAACCTATCGCCCTCTTTCTCTTCTTCTTTTACCGAAACGGAGGTGTTTTGTTTCAAGACATCTTCGATAGAAAACAGCTCGTCTTTCGCGGTTTTTTGAATGTCTCTTGTCTCTTCAACAAGATTGTCAAGGCTGTTCCAATCAAAACTATTCCATTGTTGGCCAAAAATCCTGTTCCTTAATTCTTTTGTGAAGTTGAGTGGGACATATCTGTCCATATCTGCACATGCTTCCCAAATTTGTCCTATCAACCAACTTTTATGCGGATTCATTGACGATGAACGCATGATTAAAGCCTTTAGGATTTCATGTTTCTCCAACTGCTCACCTCGGCTGTTCATTATCTCAAAGTAATGATTCAAGTCCGTATCGGCAGGTAAGATGACCCTTGTAACCTTTACCTTGTTGAAAAAGTAATCAAGAAACTCAGTAAAATTTTCCTCTGGGACAATGCTTTCGATATTTCTACGCACACTATAGTACATGTTTTTGATGGCATCATCTTCCAAATCCTCATCGTTGGTATAGCTGTATAGTGCCATCAATGTTCGTGTCGAGCGTTCTCTAAATTCGTATGAAATATTCACGCCTTTATACCAATTCAGATCCACATCTCCAATTTCAAACTCATTACGTAAAGCACAAAGTATGATGTTCAATGTGGTAAGACGCTGTTGCCCGTCAACCGTTTCATAAGTGCCATCCTTTCTGTCATAGACTACCAACGTGCCGATATAATAATTTTTACCAAGCGCATGATAATCCCAGACATCTTGAATCAATTGGCTCAAATGCGGCTCTTCCCATGCATAATTGCGCTGATACATAGGTATAAGATACTCGTCTTTACTAAGTAGCGACTGAACCGTCAACATTTCAGGTTTATCATTAGCTGCTCTCATGATTCTATGTATTTGTATTTATTGAGAATTTCGAACACTTCGGTCATTTTACCCTGCTGCTGTATCTCACTTTTCTTTATCGGTTCAACAACCCAATTCTGAATATCCAGGGGTGATATAGCCCTATGAAGCATTCTAAAGAAACTGTTGTGTTCACGTGCCAAATTATCCATTGTAGCTAACTGTACCGAATAATGTTTGACGCGCATACCAAATGCCCATGCAAAGATTTTAGGCACTGCGTTTCCGAATCCATCCTCTGAAAACTTGTCGTAATAAAACATCAATGCAGCGGTAAAAAGATTCCGCGTGTAAAGGTCACCTTTTCTATTGCGTTCCGCATAATGACTGATGGCATTATCTATTTCAGGACAATGCTTCTTTAGTACTTCCTTAACAACGGCCTCTTTTTCAGAATAATATCGAATCATATCGAAGAAAAGTGTGCCGTTTATCGTAACCTGGTCAATCTGATGAGGATAATCCATATGCTGTCGGTCAATCCTTCTTGATAAATCTGCGTTATACAGCTCCGTATAACACTCAGCCATCGCATAAATCCTTTGGTATGGTAAGATGTCCTTCCCTGCTTTTGGACCCTTAAATGTGTCTACATTATTACTCTTAAACTCACGGCCATCATATCCCTCTATCCATCGCTTTATCCTGAATAGTACCAAAAACAAATTGGCCAGCCTTGGCGTGTCAAGGCTTTCCCATTCAGTCACATTCTTTTTGTCTGCTTCCGTCATCCGTGGTATTTCACGCAAATGGAAAGCCTTCAGCAAATCGTGTGGCTCCAGTTCTTTGCCGCGTGCATTTTGCGAATCAAAGAATTGGAAGGCTTCTGACACATCATAAAGCGTTACAATAACAAACTTGCAGCATTTCAACAAGAATTGAACATGCTCATCCTTGAACTCAGTCAAGCGATAGCGTATCGCATTAAGGTTTTCATGAATATGCATCCGCGAAGTCCGTTCATGGAACTGCGGATTCTTCAAAAACGAATCAATTGGAATATCTTTCAATAAGTCTTCATGCTCTTTCCTCAATTCGTTTAATAGCAGCATTAACGTGATTGTACGCTGTTGACCATCAACAATGTTGAGCCTACCAAATTGCTCATGAAGCACCAGTGTACCAAGGCGATATTCATTCGTCCCTTTCTCACAAAATGCTAACACATCGGTTATCAATTGATTCACATTTTTCACTCCCCATTTATACGGACGTTGGTAAGGCGGTATGATAAATCGATCAAAAGGTAATTCAGCAACAGACGCCAATCTGATATTCGGTTCCGAATTGTTTGTATTAGCAACGAAACTATCATCCAGACACTCGTATGTGTATGAAATATCACTGGCTTCTGTCCTGAGCTCTTCATCAAGTTCATATGGAACCGTCTGTTCTATGTCTTTCAACAACACATCTGATGTTTCATCCCACAAATAATCAAAAATGGATATAAAAGAATCCGTGTCTTCAACCACCTCATCAACACTCAAGCATCCTTTTTGATACCCATCTCGCCTATGCCAATCCAGATAGCCATCTGATTGAATCTGTGACATCACTTTACGGCGCAGTATTTCTACCTGTGCATCTTCAGATGAATTCTCAAAATGAAGCTCCCAATGACCATTGATATACTCATAATGAACATAGTCAGTGATGCCCTTAGGACGCACCTGTATGAACCTATAACAATGCCAAGCTCTTCCTATATGGGGCTTTACTTCTGCATCTATTTGTCGTTCTTTGAGATGTTCCCGTATTAGGTCTACCAAATAATCATATACATACAACATAGATCAATGCTTTTGTTTTACTGCATCAGTATATTTTGATATTCGAGGCAAAAATAGTCAAAAATTGATTTGCTTTGTTTGATGCAAGGAAAAAAACATCCCGTGCCTTAATTCGGAACGGTTTTTATGTTTTTAACTGTTCTTCAATCCAACGCCTCATAATTGAAATCCGACGGATAGCAGTTGGCTTTCTTGTAGTCAAACTGGTAGATGCGCATGAAGGTCTCTTTGATTTCCTTGGCACCATTGCTGAAGGGATTGGAAACATGCATTGGAATGGTCACGATGATGACCATTTCGGGTGTTAGCACTGTGCCGTTTACTCTTTTGACCCGCTTGGGCCATACTTTGAATACTTTGCTCATGGTTGTTAGTTTTATGGGTTAAACGATGCCGCAAAGAAAACAAAAGCCTGTGCCAAATCGCAGCACAAGCAATAAAAACTTCAAAAAATCAAATCTCAAACCATCCCAGGCCCTTCAATCAATTTGGCATGGGTGTATTTCCCTTCGTTGAAGGTTCCCTTAATGGTCGTTCCGTCAAGGACATAGTACTCGTCATAGTCCGCTCGGTAAACCAAGTATCTCGCGTAGTCAAACAATTCCTTGACTGATTCATCGGTGAGTTTAACCCATTGGATTCTGGGGTTTTTGTCGGCATACAAGCCTCCCGCAATGAAGGCGTTCACGATGTCGTCCCATTCGTATTCGGTGTGCTCAAAGATGTACCAATTATCGACCTTGCAGGCATGAAAGAATTCGTTGTTCCGTGACATGGAGAATCTCAATTTTTCTGATTAATCAAGTTCACCACCACCTTCACCATCACATCCTTTTCCTCAGGCTTGCTCTCGGCAATCATCAACGTCAAGGCGACCAAGGTATTGTCGGCTATGCGCTTGCTGCCATCCTCGCGGTAGAGGATGCCGTTGTTGTTGAGGAACCAAAGGAACAAGGTGGCCGCAATGCGTTTGTTGCCGTCGCTGAACGAATGGTTCTTGGTGACCAAATAGAGCAACATAGCCGCTTTTTCCTCCACGCTGGGATAGAGGTCGTTGCCGCCAAAAGTTTGGTAAATTTGCCCGATGCTGCTCTTGAAGGAGTCGTCTTTCTCGTTGCCGAAAAGCGTGCTGCCGCCAAACTTCTCTCGCAAAGCGACTATGGCTTGAATGGCATTGTCGTAGGTCGCCTGAAACTTCTCCTCTTGAGTGGTTTCTTTTACTCCAAGACGTTGATAATCATAGTCGTCAAGCGTGTCGAGGGCGTAGGTATAATCCACAACGATGTCAAACAGAGCTTGATTCTCGTCGTTGTTCAGCAAGGGCTGGTTTTGCAACGTCCTACCCACCATTTGCACCAACTGCCGCAGTTCCCCGATTTGGTTTCTGCGGATCTTCTCGTTCAGATAGTCTTTCAACACTTTGTTGGCCCATTGGCGGAACTGCACACCGCGCTGGCTCTTCACGCGATAGCCTACGGAAGTTATTACCTCAAGGTTGAAATACTCGACATCGTGCGTTTGAGTTTTTCCTTCTATAGCGCCATGTTGAGTGGTAGTCGCAAATTTTGCGACTACCACTGAACCTGACAATTCTTCCTTAAGAGCATTGTTGATATGTTTGCTGATGGTTTTGTAATCACGGTCAAATAGAACTGCTATTTGATGGCGCGTTAGCCATAGCATTTCATTCTCCATCCTGACATCAATGGCAGTCTGGCCGTTGTCGGTTTGGTATATGACGATTTGGTTTTCCATGGGGTTGGTTTTATGCGGCAAAGATAACAATAAGATTGTGCCGAATCAATGCACAGACTTGAAAAACTACTTATCACTGTTGTTTTGGATTTTTGGACGAACAGTCATACACAAAAGAAAATGAACCAACGCGACTAAACAACTTGTTGCTTCAGCCAAGCCGCGAAAAT
>ONVP01000163.1 GCA_900321315.1 uncultured Bacteroidales bacterium | reverse complement strand
GATGGCCATGCCCTCGTCTTCCAATTGGCGTGTGAGTGGGGAAGGTGTGTGGTCATAGCCTGCTATGGCGCAGCCGAGGCTGCGGTAGTACCGTGCCAAGGCGCTCATGCCGATGCCGCCAATGCCTAACATGTAAATCGTATGTCCTTCTCCGTTGGTCATTTTGGATTTGTTATTTCAGGTTTAATATTTCAAATTTCCGTTTTTGTCGGCAGGGGTTTGCATTGCCTGCGTTTGTTTCTGTTTTTCGTGTCGGCAGGGGTTTACACCGCCTGCTATTGTCCTGTCGCCCCTACGGGGCTGGTTTTCAACTCCTAACTATCAACTAAACAACTATCAACGATTACATTAACAATGTCTTCAGCGGCGTTCGGACGGGCGAACTTGCCGATATTGGCTTTCATCTTTTCCTGCAAGTCGTGGTCGGCGACCAGTTGCAGTAGGGTAGGAACGAGTCCTGTTTCGGTTTCTGCGTTTTTCACCATCAAGGCGGCATTGGCATCCACGAGACGCTGGGCGTTCTTGGTCTGGTGGTCTTCGGCGGCAGTGGGCAGTGGCACGAAGATGACGGGCTTTTGCACGAGTGCAAGTTCCGAAATCGACATGGCTCCGGCGCGCGAGATGACCACGTCGGCCATGGTGTAGGCCAAGTCCATGCGGTCGATGAAAACGGTGGGCTTCACCTTGTCCTCCAATCCCAAGGCCTTCACTTCTTGGTTGGCTTGGTCGATATAGGTTTTTCCGGTCTGCCAGATGAGCTGCAAGTCGTTGTTCTTGAAGGCGTTCAGTTGTGCGCTGATGCCCTTGTTGATGCCCAAGGCACCTTGGCTTCCACCGACCAAAAGGACGACCGGCTTGGTGGCATCGACGTGGAAATAAGCTGCGGCCTCTTCTCTTGTGCCGTTGGCGGCGATGTTGGCCCGAAGCGGGTTGCCCGTGAGGTGTATTTTCTCCTTCGGGAACCATTTCTCCATGTGGTTGTAGGCCACGCAAATGGCTTTGGCTTTTTTGCCCACGTTGCGGTTGGTCTTGCCCGGATAGGAGTTCTGCTCCTGAATCACGGTGGGTATGCCGAGCCAGTTGGCGGCTTTCAGCGTGGGGCCGCTGGCAAATCCGCCCACACCGATGACCACGTCGGGACCGAATCCTTTCAAGATGCGGCGTGCCTTGCTCAGGCTGCTGACGAGCTTCAAGGGCAGGGTGAGCGACCTGATGTCCTTGGTCATGCCGCTGATCCACAGGCCTTCGATGGGATAGCCTGCTTTGGGCACGCGCTCCATTTCCATGCGGCCTTTGGCACCTATGAACAGGATTTCGGCCTTCGGAAACCTGCGCTTCAAGGCATCGGCGATGGCGATGGCAGGGAAGATGTGGCCACCCGTGCCGCCGCCGCTGATCACTATTTTAGGATTCGCTTTCATCTGTTTCATCTGTGGTTTCTGTCGGTTCCAATGTTTCCAGTTCATCCTCTTCGGCCTTATGGGCCTCGTTTTCCTCCTCTTCGATGTTGCGGGTGAGGCTCAGGATCATGCCGATGATGAATCCCGTGGCCATCATGGACGTTCCGCCCATGCTGACGAATGGCAGCGGCTGGCCGGTGACGGGCAGCAGCCCTATCGAAACGCCCATGTTGATCATGGCCTGCAAGATGATCAGGAACGCCAGCCCGAAGGCCATCAGCGCGCCGAAGCTGAACGGCCGCTTGCTGACGATGCGCAGCACCCTCGTGAACAGGATGATGTAGAGCAGCAAGACAAGGATGGCGCCTGCAAGCCCGTATTCTTCGATGATGATGGCGAAGATGAAGTCGGAGTAGGGGTGGGGCAGGAAGTTGCGTTGTTCGCTTTTGCCGGGGCCTTTGCCGAACACCGAGCTGGTGGCCACGGCAATTTTCGCGTAGGTTTGCTGGTAGTGGTGGTCGTCGAAGGGGTCGTATTCCTTGTCTTTCTGCCCGATGGCACTCAGCCGGTTCGACCAAGTCCGTATGCGGTTTTGCTTCGGCTTGAAGGTTGCTGATACACCTTCGGTGTTCTCAACAAAGGTCTTCTCGGCTTTTTTGTTTCCGATGCTGGTCTTGGCGGCATCGTAGAGGAGATAAAGCCCCAAGCCCGCCACGGCGATGCCCACTATGACCATTAGGTGGAGGAACTTCACCCGACCGACGAAAAGCAGCACGAGGCTGGCTGTCACGAGGATGGCAGCCGTCGACAGGTTTTCGGGGAAGATCAGCAAGGCGGTGAGCAGGATGGGCAGGCCGAGCTGGAGAAGCACGTCCTTGAGCTTGTGTATGCGGTCGCCCATCATCACCATCTGCCTCGCAAGGTAGGTGATGAGGATGATTTTAGACACTTCGCTGGGCTGGAACGAGATGCCGAAGATGTTGATGGCGCGACTGGCTTGGTTGATGTTGCGGCCAAACAGCAGCGTGTAGAGCAGCAAGGCGAGGCATGGCACCAGCAGCAGCCGCGAGGCCTTGGCGTAGTGGCGGTAGTCGATCTTGTAGCCCAAAAGCATCATCAGGAAGCCGATGAGCAGCGTGCCGGAGTGCTTCATCAGCAGCTTGCCCGTGTTGCCGCCGTAGTTGTTGAACACCAACGCGCTCGTGGCGCTATACACCACGATGAGCGAGATGATGCCCAACAGCACAGCCACGATCCAGATGACGCTGTCGCCCTTCAATATTTTTCCCCTGCTGCTCATTCTTCCAAACGCTTGACGGATTCGATGTAGCGCATTCCGTGCTCGGTGTTGCTTTCGGCGTTTCTTCCCGTGCGGCAGGCGGGAGAGAACAATACGATGTCGTCTTTTTCGGCGATTTGCGAGGCTTTGTCGACGGCTTCTTCTATGCTCGTCACTTGGTGTATTTCCTTGATGTCGTCGTCGAAGGCGGCTTTCAGCTTCGCGTCGTTGCCGACGCAGATGAGTGCCCTGACGGTGCGCCTGACGGCAGGCTTCAGCTCGGCGAAGTTGCTGCACTTGTCGTCGCCTCCGGCAATCCACACCACAGGGCTGAGGATGTTCTCGAAGGTGAACCATGTGGCGTTCACGCTCTCGGCCTTCGAGTCGTCGTAATACATGACCCCGTCGACGGTGGCCACATACGACTGCCTGTGCTCCACGGTGTTCAGGTCGCGAAGGCTCTGCTTGATGCTGTCTTTTCTGATTTCCAAAATCATGGAGGAGATTCCGGCCGCAAGGCCGTGTGGTTTCTTCCTTATGTTTGCCAAGTTATTCATATCTCAAGTTTGTTCGTTATTCTGTTTATCGGATTTTGAAGGTGATGAGCGTGAACGCGGCTAAGAGGATGGTCACAATCCAGAAGCGGATGGTGATTTTCACCTCATGGTGCACGGTGTTGTGCCCTTCTCCGTGGCCCTTGAAGGTGACGGTCGAGTTGGGCCAGCTTTCCTTGAACTTGCTGTAGCTCGTGCGGAAATGGTTGTGAACCGGCGCCGACTTCCAGATGCGATGCTTCTTGCCGCGTTTCAGGAAGAGCTTCACGTCGAAGTTGGATACGATTTCGTAGAGGAACACGCCGCAAAGCAAGGGCAGCAGCAGCTCCTTGTGCATGATGATGGCCGACACCGCTATGAGGCCGCCGATGGTGAGGCTGCCCGTGTCGCCCATGAAGATTTGGGCAGGGAAGGAGTTGAACCACAGGAAGCCGATGAGCGCGCCTACGAAAGCGGCCAAGAACACCACAAGCTCCTCGCAGCCAGGGATATACATTAGGTTGAGGTGGCTCGCCGTAACCGCGTTGCTCGAAATGTAGGCCAGCAGCAGCAAGGTTGAGCCGATGATGGCAGAGTTGCCCGAGGCCATGCCGTCCATGCCGTCGTTGAGGTTGCTCCCGTTGCTGACCGCCGCCACGATGAAGACGGTGAGCAGCACGAAGAAAACCCAGGCCAAGTTGTACATCCATTTCGGGCCGGCCCATTTGAACAGGATGGCGTAGTTGAGGTCGTGGCTTTTCAGGAAAGGGATGGTAGTCCGCGTCGACTTCACGTTGGGGCTTTTCATCACCACTTCCTTGTTGTCTTCGATTTTCACTTCCACTTTTTCGTTGATTTGCACGGCGGGGCTGAAACGCAGCGTCAGGCCGACGATGAGGCCGAGCAGGATTTGTCCGCCAAGCTTCACGGCGGGCTTCAGGCCGTCTTTCTTCTTCTTGAAGGTCTTGATGTAGTCGTCGGCAAAGCCTAACACGCCGAGAATCAAGGTGGTGGCAATCATCAGGATGGTGTAAACGCTGTGCAGCTTGCCGACCAGCAGCACGGGAATCAGGATGGCCGTGATGATGATGACGCCGCCCATGGTGGGCACGCCTTTCTTGTCGGTATTGAACGGATCGGTCTTCTCATCTCTTTGGGTTTCAACGATTTCCTTTCGTTTCAGCATTGTGATGAACCAGTTGCCAAACCACACCGACACGACGAGGGCGAGGATGACGGCTGCCGCAGCGCGGAAGGTGACGTAGTTGAACACGCCCGCGCCTGGAAAATTGCACTTTTGCAGATAGCTGAACAGGTAGTATAGCATGGTTTAGGCCTCCTTAAATGCTTCCGACAGTTCTTCCTTGTCGTCGAAATGGTTCTTTATTCCGTTGATTTCCTGGTAGTTCTCGTGTCCTTTTCCAGCCACGAGGATGATGTCGCCTTTTTGGGCGAGGGCCACGGCGGTGCGGATGGCCTCGCGGCGGTTGGTGATGCTCAACGCCTTGCGGCGGTCGGCCACGGCGACGCCAGCCTGCATCTGGCGGATGATGTCGTCGGGGTCTTCGTTGCGCGGGTTGTCGCTGGTCAGTATGACGCGGTCGCTGAGCCTGACGGCCACGGCTGCCATTTCGGGGCGCTTGGTGGTGTCGCGGTTGCCGCCGCAACCGATTACGGTTATTAGTTGGCAGCTGGAGGTTGGCAGTTTGGCACGAATCTCGTTGATGGTTTGCAACACGTTTTCGAGCGCATCGGGAGTATGGGCGTAGTCAACGATGCCGATGATGCCGCTGTTGCTCCTAACCCTGTCGAACCTGCCATTGGCACCGCGCAACTTGCTGATTTCCACCAACAATTCCTCCTTGTTGAATCCCAAGGCGATGGCTGCGCCATAAATGGCCAAGAGGTTGCTCGCATTGAATCCGCCCACCAATTGGGTGTAAACCTCCGTCCCGTTCACCTTGAGCATCATGCCGTCGAAGTGGCTCTCCATGACGATGCCCTTGAAGTCGGCATCGTGTTTCAGCGCGTAG
>ONVP01000130.1 GCA_900321315.1 uncultured Bacteroidales bacterium | reverse complement strand
AGAAAGTATATCCTTACGCCAAACTCGCCGGCGCGAAAATGCATGAATACGACTCGGTTTTGGCCAATGTTTCCGACAAGTCGGAACGCAACCGCTTGATGAAGCAGGCCGAGAAGGAAATCACCGACCAATACACCGCCGAGCTGAAAAACCTGACCATCACACAAGGTCTCATCCTCGTGCGCCTCATCGACCGCGAGACGGGCAACACAAGCTACCAAGTGGTGCAAGAACTGCGCGGCAAGGTGCGCGCCTTCTTCTACCAAGGCTTTGCAAGACTGTGGGGCTACAATCTCAAGACCGAGTTCGACCCACGCAACAACCCCGAGGACGACGAAATCGACACCATTATGACCTTGTTGGAGCGGGGAGTGATTTGAAACTACGGATTTTACGGATTGACACGAATTGTAAAAACGCGCTGTGGCGCGTTTTTTTATTTACCTCTGCCCTGAAGGACAATCAAAACAGTGTAAATCAATATCTTAATATCGAGCGCGAGACTGACATTCTCAATGTAAAGCACATCGTATTTCAGTCGTTCCACCATTTCATCAACGTTTTCGGCGTAGCCGTATTTCACCTCACCCCAGCTTGTGATGCCTGGCTTCACCATCAGCAAGAGGCTATAATAAGGTGCCCGCTCCATGATTTTGTCAATGAAATACTGCCTTTCCGGACGATAGCCGACCAACGACATGTCGCCTTTCAACACAGTCCAAAACTGCGGAATCTCGTCTAAGCGCACCTTGCGCATGAACTTGCCAAAACGGGTAATGCGCGGGTCGTTGTCGCTCGAGAGCTGTGGCGTTCCACCTTGCTCGGCATCCACCCTCATACTGCGGAATTTGGCCATCTTGAACGGTTTTCCGCCCTTTCCGATGCGTTCCTGGACGTAGAACACGGGGCCTTTCGAGCTGGCTTTCACGATGATGGCGCAAACGAGGAACACCGGCGACAGCAGCAACAACGCCAAGACCGAGGCCACGATGTCGAAACCCCGCTTCACCACACGTTGCCATATCGGCATCAGTTCGGGCGTGACCTGCACCAAGGGTGCTTGCCAAATGGCCGACTGCTTGACAGTGCCAAACACCAAGTCTTGCATGGCGGGGATGATTTTCACATTGGTTTGGTCGGCCACCGAAAGCAACACGTTCATGGCCTCAGTTTCAGACCGCTCAATGGCAATGACGACTTCTTCCACGTGATTTTCCTTCACGATGCGACCAATGTCGTGATACGATCCGAGGTGCGGCAGATGCTCTGCCAACTTGTATTCGTCCTTGTCGTAAACGCTCACAAAGCCTATCACACGGCGGCCTGAAGGCTTCACCTCCTCCTCGATTTCCTTGAAAATGGCACAGGCATTGTCGTTGCTGCCCACAATGAGCGTGTTGAACCCGATTTTCTTGCTACGGATGCGCGAGATTACCGTCGTGGTGATGACGAGGCGCGGAATGTAAACGAGCACAAACTGCAAGGTGAACAAGGCGATAAACGACTGGTAATAAGACTTGTAGCTCACAACCTCATCGTCAAGGATGGCGACAAAGAAGATGACCACCACGCCGAGCAAGGTGATGAAGAACGTCTGCCCCAATTCCTTGAGCCTCGACTTGAAATAGGCTTTCTCGTAGGCACCCGTCACGGCATGGAGGATGAGCCAGCCCAGTGGAATGCTGACAATGCCTATCCAGAAGCTCGGGGTGACGAAGGAATGCGTGATGCGTTCCAAATAGTTGATGTAGAGGTCTTCGTGAGCCTTGCGGAAGAAATAGAAGAGCGTCCATGCGAGGATGGAAGCGAGCCAGTCGGCGACGACATACAGGCTTGTCAGCTTTCGTTTGTTCATGGTCAGCGGTAGATCACTTTCAGGTTGTCGAAATAGTAGTACCTTGGCTCGTTCAGGGGCGTGTAAGGATGTTCGCCGTACTTCTCGTCCACGGTCAGGTCGGAAGTGAAGTAGAGCTTGTAATAGGAAATGTTGTCTTCACTTTTCATCATGCCACTGAGGTTGATGTAGATTTTGTTCCAGCGTTGCGGCAAGTCGTGTTCCTTGTCGGTGGGCAACACCTTGACCATGGGCCAACGCTCGATGGTGTTGTTTATCTGGTATAGCAGGCCGACGAAGAAGGTGTCGTTGCATTTGTAGTCCATCTCGAGCATACACGGCGTTTGGTCGTTGAAGTCTTGATGGAATGTCATCTCCTCTGCCGAGGCGAGGTAGAAATCGAGCGAGTCGGGCGGCAACGCCACTTTGGCGGAATAGAACGAGTTTTCGGAGCGCCACGCCTCCGCGCCGCTCACGCGCACTGCGGTTATGCTGCTGTCCGACAAAGGTATCAGCGACGAGCCTGTCTCGAAGTCTTCCTTCCAGCCAAACTGGAGTATGTCGCGCTCATAGTATTCCACCATTGGATTGAGCGTGTCGATGATGCCTTCGGTGAGCACCATGTTGCGGTATTCCTTGGCCTTGCAAAACAGATAGTTGGAGCGAGCACTACGCCTGCCGTCGATCTTGATACCCGGCGAAACGGTGACCTTGCTGTTTCCCTTGGCGAGCACCGGGATGGTGGCTGGCAGCTCGAAACAACCAACGATTTGGTCGTTGACGTAAATCCATGCGTCGGAAAAGTTGCTGGTGGCCGCGCCAAATGAAGCATAGTCGGTGTTCGGATCGAGCGTGATGGAATCGATTCGGATATAGGCAGGCACGGTTTGCGAGCCGCTGAACTTGTTGCAGGAAGCAAACGCGACGATGGCAAAAACCGCACATCCCATCGCGAAAAGCGTTATGTTTCTTTTCATCGTTATAGGCTTTATTGGGTAACGGCGTGGCAGGGCTTATATTGTTTGCCTCAGCGCATTTATTTTCTCACTTTCTCGATGGAGGCCTGCACCGCGTCGAGGATGCGGTAGGCCAACTTGAGCACATTGATGCCGTCGTCGATGCTGACGGTTGGCACCGTGTTGTGCACAATGGCACCATAAAAGCTCTCCAGCTCGGTCTTTATCGCATTAATCTGTTTTATTTCAGGCATTTCAAAGGTGATTTGCTTTTCCGTACCGTCGGCCAAGGTGATGGTGGTCGACAGCGGATTGCTTTCGTCCACCTCGTCTTTGATGCGGAATATTTCGGCCTTTTTGTCCAAGAAATCCACGGTGATGTAGGCATCTTGTTGGAAGATTCGTGTCTTGCGCATGTTCTTCATCGACAGGCGCGAGGCGGTGAGGTTGGCCACTACGCCGTTCTCGAACTCGATGCGCACGTTGGCGATGTCGGGCGTGGGACTGACTACGCTCACGCCGCTCGCGCTGATGTGCGCAATGGGCGACTTGACGATGGTGAGCAGAATGTCGAGGTCGTGCACCATGAGGTCGAGGACGACGGGCACATCCGTTCCTCGCGGGTTGAACTGCGCCAGGCGGTGCGCCTCGATGAATAGCGGCTCGCCGATGAAAGGCTCCGCTGCGATGAAGGCCGGATTGAAGCGCTCCACATGGCCCACCTGCACCTTTACGCCAGCTTCGTCGGCCAGTTTCTTCAAGGCGTTGGCCTCGTCGGGCGTGGCCACGATGGGCTTCTCGATAAAGACATGCTTGCGTTTCTGCAAAGCTTTGGACGCGCACTCGAAATGGCGGATGGTCGGCGTGACAATGTCCACCACATCCACCGCATCTATCAGAGCACCAACGGAATCGAAGCTTTTTACTTTCATTTCGGCCTCCACCTGACGCGCCGTTTCCTCGGCAGGGTCATAAAACCCGACCAACTCGTATTGTTCGATTTGCTTGATGCAGTTGAGATGGATTTTCCCCAAATGCCCTGCACCTAAGACTCCTATTTTCAGCATGGTTCGATAAATTTGCGCAAAAATAGTCTTTTTCTTCTTTGGTAGCGTTGGAAATTAGCGTAATTTCGCGCCACAATTAACGATGATGAACACCCATATTGAAGACACCTACCGAGCCAAAGGCTTGCGCCAGCAACTGGTGGAAACACTGCTATCGAAAGGCATCACCGACAAGACCGTACTCGCGGCCATCAACGAGGTGCCGCGCCATGTTTTCCTCGACTCTTCCTTTGTCGAATTCGCCTATCAAGACAAGGCCTTCCCCATCGGGAGCGGACAGACCATTTCCCAACCGTCCACTGTAGCCTTCCAAACCCAACTCCTCGGGGTTGAAAAAGGCATGAAAGTGCTGGAAATCGGCACGGGTTCGGGCTATCAGGCTTGTGTGCTGGCCGCCATAGGCGCCAAGGTGTTTAGCATTGAGCGGCAACGCAACCTGTTTTTCAAGACCAAGGAAATCCTTGAGCAACTGCCCTTCCGTGTGAAGGTTTTCCTCGGCGACGGCTTTGAGGGACTGCCCACCTACGCGCCTTTCGACCGCATCATCATCACCGCAGGCGCGCCAAGCATCCCCGAAAAACTCATCGCGCAAATGAAAGACAACGCCGTCATGGTCATCCCGATGGACAACGCCAATGGCGAAGGGCAAACCATGCTGAAAATCACCAAGATGGCCGACGGAAGCCTAAAAAAAGAAGAATTCGGCGGCTTCAAGTTCGTGCCGATGCTGAAGGAAATCGGGAACGACTGAAAGGCCATGAAACCCGTATGGGATTTGCTCACACTTGATGGGATCTGGCCAGCCGCAGTCGTACAGCGTGTCATCTCTCAACAAGATAGAATGGCGCCACCAATAGATTACCTTTTCTTGAAAATCCCGCCCAAAAGGGAGCGCACGATCTGGTTGCCGAGGTTGCGGCCAATGGTGGAAGCAGTAGTGTTGATGGTCTTTTCGATGGCTTTTTGTCCAGTCGATTTCTTCTTGCTTGTGGTCGTTTTCTTGCTGCTTGATGACTTGGCTTTCTCCTTGGCTTCCTTTTCCTTGCGTTTGGCCTCTTCCTCGGCCTCTTTCTGGAGGCGTTTTTCCTCTTGCTTCTGTTGCTCAACGAGGACTTCGTAGGCGCTTTCGCGGTCGAAGCTCTTGTCATAGACGCCGTAGATGCGCGACTTGCGAATCAATTCGCTGCGCTGGTCGTCGGTGATGGCTCCGATTTGGCTGAGCGGGAAGAGAATCTTGGCGCGCTCCACGATGCAAGGTGCACCTTTCTCGTCCAAGAAGGAGACTAAGGCCTCGCCTGTACCGAGTTCGAGGATGGCGGCTTCGGTGTTGAAATTGGAATTGGCGCGGAAGGTTTGCGCGGCGGCTTTCACGGCCTTTTGCTCCTTTGGCGTGTAGGCACGAAGTCCGTGCAAAACGCGGTTGCCGAGTTGGCCTGCAATGGCTTCCGGGATGTCGTCGGGGCTTTGCGTGACAAAATACACGCCCACGCCCTTCGAGCGCACGAGGCGGATGACCTGTTCAATCTTATCGACCAAGGCTTTCGAGGTGTCTTTGAACAGCATGTGGGCCTCGTCGAAGAAGAAGATGAGCTTGGGCAGTGGCAGGTCGCCGACTTCGGGCAGTTGGGTGTAAAGTTCACTCAGCAGCCACAGAAGGAAGGTGGAATAGAGTTTCGGGTTGAGCATCAGCTTGTCGGCAGCCAGCACGTTCATCACGCCGCGACCGCCTTCGGTTTGCAGAAAGTCGAACACGTTGAAGGCAGGCTCGCCGAAGAAGAGGTCGGCGCCTTCGGCCTCCAAGGCTAACAGCGCGCGCTGGATGGCACCCACGCTCACTGAGGTGATGGTGCCGTAGGTGGTGGTGAACTCACGGGCGTTCTTGGCCACATAGTCGAGCATGAGGCGCAGGTCTTTCATGTCGATGAGCAGCAGGCCGCGGTCGTCGGCAATCTTGAAGACGATGTTGAGGATGCCCGTCTGGGTCTCGTTGAGGCCGAGCAGGCGCGACAGCAGTTGCGGTCCCATGTCGGAGATGGTGGCGCGAAGCGGATGGCCTTGCTCGCCATACACGTCGAAGAAGCGCGTCGGGCAACCGTGGAAATTGGGGTTCTCGATGCCGAACTCGGGGCAGCGTTTTTCGATGAAACTGCTCATCTTGCCCGCTTGGCTGATGCCTGAGAGGTCGCCTTTCATGTCGGCCATGAAGCAAGGCACGCCTG
>ONVP01000021.1 GCA_900321315.1 uncultured Bacteroidales bacterium | reverse complement strand
AAAATCAGCGCATTTACCGTGTTACAGTACATCAACAAAATCAACAACAAACCTATTGGCCAAATTAAATATGCGCTGGTTTAATTCCGCCAACGGGTTATATAATCACTTATTTGAACACAAAAAGAGGCTATCAGTTGTCCTGATAACCTCTTGATTTATTGTTAATCAGTTGTTTATCTAATTAATACTCATCCTCGTTGAAGAGGTGATTGCCCGTTGATAATCAAACAATTATAGTTTATACGATCAACTTTATATTCACTTATTGCTTCGTCAGATATCAGATATTTTCACCTAACAACCTGATTGATCCACTCTTCCAAAAAGAACGGTTAGGTTACTCATCGATTTATATTTTCCTGGAGGAAGACGAGTATCTTCTTTAGGGAAGACTATAAGAACGGTACCATGTACAACGGTACCATCAACGTCTCACCATCTTTTCGCAAATCCTTGGTATATACCAGATAGCGGTGTAATATCTCCGACGAGAACTTCTTGCAGAATTCATCAAGCGAAACATGGGCCTTGTATCCCGACGACTTCACCTCTATCGGACATAGTTTGTTGCCACGCGATAAAAGAAAGTCGATTTCATAGTTATGCTTGCCTGACGGTGTCGGCCATGTATGGTAATACAACTCATTGCCACAGGCTTTCAACATTTGCGCCACCACGTTCTCGTAAACATACCCCAAATCGGCACTCAACTTGTCGGAAAGCAGCTTTTGATAGATGATGTTTTCTGTCACATCCTTGTCCCAAAACGCCAACGTGATGAACAAACCCGTATCGCCGACAAACATTTTATAGCGATCTTTGTCCTTGTGCAATGCCAATCCCACCGATGGATTGTTTGCATGGTATGCGAAGTTCACACACAGGCTATCCTCCATATCTTCCAACAACTCATCCATATCAGTGTTTTCAGCGCTACGCCCCAACACACTCATCACTTGATAACGAGAGGCATTCTTCGCAAGTTCCGAAGGGATGGCTTTAAACAGACGTGCGGATTTTCCAGAAGGATCAATCTTGCGGAAATCTTCGGTATAAAGATCTATGATTTCTCGTTTGGATTGGTCAACCTCGCTCAAGTTGTTTGTGCCAAGATAGATGTTAACCGCCTGGGGCATTCCTCCAACCAACATGTACAGCCTGAAGTCACGTAACAATTGTCTGGCAACTTGGTCACCCACAGAACGCTTGTTCTCGAAGGCTTCCCTCAACAACGGAACAGTCACCTCATCCCCCAAAGCCCAACGAAATTCCTCGTAATCCATAGGGTACATGGTGATACGGGTCTCTTCACTTGGAATAGTGATGCCCTTAGTGTTCTTCTTAATCGACAAGAGCGACCCTGTCTCGATGTAGTCATACCGATGGTCTTTCACCATGTATTTAATGGCTTGCCTTACCTGCGGAGCATTCTGAATCTCATCGAAGATTACAACAGACTTGCGCTCGACCAATTTTACCTTGTAAATAAATTGTAGCTGAAAGAAGAAGTTGTCAAGATCGGCAATGTTCTTTACGGCTTCCCACAGTCCCTCTGGTGCATTGGCAAAGTCAACCACAATATATGAAGTGTATTCTCGTTTGGCAAACTCCTCAGCAATGGTCGATTTCCCAACACGACGCGCCCCTTTGATAAGCAGTGCCGATTTGCCGTCCTGGGTACGTTTCCAATTCAGCATCTTATCGTATAGCTTCCTCTTGAAAATGCGAAATTCAGCATCCATACCTCAAAATGTTTATCCATTTCGAGTGCAAAAATACGCGTTTATGTAATAATCTCAAAATGTTTTTTCGAAAAATATGTAGAAATCTCAATTTTTGTTTTTCTAAAAGCATCGTTATCCGAAAACCGAACAACCATCTTCTTCGAGGAGAAGACGATTATTAGGAGTGGACCATTTGATTATTACGATGGCAAGCTTTTCGATTATTATTTCCAAATACGGAGAGCCTTGGGGCCTCTTTCTGTATCAATGAAGAAACTTGTATCTCCTTGCCATCAACCGCAGAATGGCCTTTTGTCCCAGCTTCTTTACGACTTCTTCTAAAGTGTATGCTTGATAAAGACTCTTTGCCTCGTCATAGCGTTTGTTTATGCTTGTAAAACTCGACCATATAGGCGAAAACGGGCAAATGGATTCTGAGTCTATTTCCCCCTTCTCATTGACAATGCCGCATTTGTTGGCTCCTGATAAAGGACTACCTGAAATGAAGTACACAAGCCATTTCGTTTTGTCCTCTTTGAGTATCGTGGCTTTTTCACAACTAAGCCACCATTCAAGATACACGCCCAAAGTCGGATGGTTGAACCCGGCTGTTCCAGTATAGGCCAAACCGTTCTGGATGGGTACTGGACACAGGAACATACGGCTGTCCGACATGATCCTGTCTTTGTTTTGAAGAAACAAGAAGGCATTGTTCAAGAAGAGCATTTTTCTCTCCTCGTCATTTTTTGATGGTGCATCACGTCTGCGCTTTGATCTCCCAACGGTTAAATACTTGCCAGTGGTGTCAAGTTTCATTGCATTGTCCACCTTTGCTTCAGGATGCTTCAAAGGATAGCAGTCAAGCACGGCACCATTCAATAAAGTCATTGTTCCTTTTGCCATTTCCTCTTTTCTTATTGCCCATCAAATAATCTCCGTCACAATCCCCAACTTCAAAGCTTCCTCAGCTGTAAGGAACCAGTCCTTACGATTCTGGACCACATCGTTAAGCTGTGCATCCGTGATGCTGGTCTTTTCCTTGATGATTCGGAAAAGCATGTCATTGATGCGCGAGGCTTCTGCCACCGTGTCTTCCATTTCCCGTAATGAGCCAATGGAAATGCCTTGTACCTGATGAATTATGAAGGTTGTATTACGGTAGGCCTTGCGAACTTTAGAGCCAAGCGCCACTATAATGCCCATCGACATGATTTTGCCTGTGAAAATCATTTCTATTGGCGTTCGTGAAGCCTCAATCACATCGTGGAGAGCCATGCCGTCATAGCACGTTCCTCCACCTGTGGAAAGGTAAAACCTGATTGGCGTGAGGAGCACTGCAGCTGGCTCCTGATGATTCTCAATCGCCCATTGCCGACATTTCTCTGAATAGTCAAGGTCGTTTGCGTTGATTTTCGCAATATCCTTGATGGCAGCCTCAACCGTTGTGTTTTTGATTTCGCCAAAGAAAGTGATGATCTTCTCTTTGGGTTCTAGTTGTTTGATTTCCATTAGATTTAAAAAGTGCATTTCAAATTGTTAGTAACGCATAACGACCATATTTCCCACCAGCGGCATTTGAAAACCGCACTCTACGAAACACTTCATAGGTGTCTTTCGTATGGTGAAGGTGTCCGAAAAGATGATATTTCGGTCTTACATCCATTACACGCTTGTATAGAGCGTGGTCGCCATAATTGATGCCGTCCTGCTCATCAAGGATGCCTAATGGAGGCTGGTGGGTGAGCAGAATATCAGTATCGTCTGGGATGCGGCTAAACAGTTCGGGGAAGATGCCGTCAAGGTCATCTTGCACGAACATCGGCACCCCATAAAACTTGATGCCGTCAATGGTGATGCCATCATTGCAGAGATAATGCACATTGTCAGGCAAGCCTTCAATGTTGGCACCATATAGGCAGTTGTCGTGATTCCCTGCAATGAAGATCTTGTGGCTATATGGGAGTCCACAAAACCATTCGATGAAGTCTTTGACTTCCTCTTCAGTGCCGTCCTCAGTAAAGTCGCCAGTGTGAACGACAACGTCTGCTTTAGGCAAATCGATTAGCAGCTCATGTTTGCCATGAGTGTCAGAGATATGTAAAAGTCGCATAAGATTAAGTTGTTTTGTAAATTGTCTAGTCTGTTATTGAATAGCAAATTTCGTCAGCAACTTCCATCACACTGTTGTTTGGAAAAAGCGAACTGAAGCTTTCAGAATGCTCTGTGTGTATGGGTACGATAACATTCGGCTGAATGTGCTCCACGATTTGCTGTAATGATTCCACGTCTGCATGTCCGCTGGTATGAATGTCAGGCAGCCTTTTCCTAAGTTCAGGTTTGGCTTCCAGCCAATTCTTAAACCGTTTCAAATCTGGCGTTTCTTTCTCCAAGTACTGTGCCCACATGGAAAGGACAAACCGTATCGATGTGTTGGCAAGGTGTTTATTGAAGAAATCCAGCAGGTTGGGGCGAAACACAAACACATATTTCGACGGATTGTTTTGTGGGTCGTCGTTCTGGATTTTTTTTGGAGTTTTCAACGATATACTTATGAATATCAGGCCTTTTATTCCGCATTTTCGTAGAGAATCGGCTCGGATAGTAAACCAGCAAATTGGAGTGGTCTTTTACACTGGGTATTTTATCGTGGAATTGATGTGCCAATTCCAGTACATAAGCCGTGTAAGTGTCCACACACAAGTTACGCTTGGTATCAATGCAAGCTTTAAACAAGGTTACAATACGGTCGATGTTTTGCCCTGAACACCACACTAAAAAAGAGCTGTTTGGATTGGAATTGAATTGTTGAACAAACTCGTTTTCCATATCCTTTTCCGTCTTCTGCCTAACTCCTCGGCCTAAATTCGTGCCTTCCAAAAAGAGGTAATCCACGTTTTGTGGAAGATATTGATACAAAATCCCTTTCTTTCCGTGAAGCCTGATGTCGCCGCTGTAGAGAATGGTTTTGCCACACACTTCAAAAAGGAACGCACAGGCACCGAAAGCCGAATGGTCCACGTCGTATTTCGTAACACGGAAATCTTTGACTGTCACCGTGTTCTCAATGGGATGAATGTCCAAATGCTTCGTGAGGTCTTCGCCAAAAACGCCCGAAATTTTCATCAGTTCAGCAGTTTCCTTTGTGACGTAAACCTTTGTGCCTTTGGGAGCCTCGTTGAGCAGGCCGTAATGGTCGGCATGGTAGTGGCTGAGGAAAATGGCATCGCAATTTCGAGTCCATTCCTTTGCGTCTTCAAGGATTTTCTCTTGGGTATCTTTGGGTTGTTCCTCAAAATCCAAAGGCAGCCCGCAGTCAATCAGTATCCTTGTGTTTTGCGTAGCAAGCTCCACGCAGTTCCCACCGATTTGGTGGGAGCCACGGTGGATAATGAACTTTATGTTGTTTTGATTACTTTCCATGTTTTGCTTTTTTGACTTTATACGTTTTTGGATCATTATAGACCAAACAATTTTTGTAAAAAGCCTGTAATTTTTCATCAGTTTTAACTATATCGTCCCAGAAGAGTAGTTCTATTTTGACATTATCGAGAAACTTTTTATGACAGGACTTCCACCAATCTTTCCAAAGTTTATATTCATCCCACCAATCTTTCTTCTCAATTTCCTTCTTGCCTGTTGCCTGGTTCCCAAACTGTTCCTCATAATTATTTATTCTTTTGTTCAATTGTTCTTCTATTTTAGATTTAGATATGGCTTTTTCAATTTCTATTTTCTTTGGGGAGTCAGGCGCGATTACAAATAGACCAAGCTTTGCGAATTTATCATCGTTTTTTAAATCAGCCTCAAATGCCATTTGAGCCAAACATCCAATATATCTAGTTGCTTGGTTATATTCCTTTTTACAACTAGTTATTCCTTTTGATAAAGGGGCGAACATCTTTGCTTCTATTGCATAAAAAGATAAAAATTTATCTTCGTCTATTTCTACTCCTGTTGCAGTATTCTCTTCAATTTTGAAAGAACCGATTACAGCATCTGCATGTGTTCTGTTTTCTCTGTTTTCTCCATGAAGAAAAGGTGATTTTAATTCTGCTTCGGAGAACCATTTTTCATTCTCTTTGAGATCCAATTTCTTTTGTAACAAGCCTTTGCTTAAAGCAAGCCTTAACAGCCATCCTTCATTATAAATGTCTGTCAAAGAGAAATGGACACCTCTATTTTCATCATCATTTTCTTCAATTAAAGTACATAAGTCTTTGATTTCCATAATTAACTTATTTTTAAAACATGCAAAAATACCTATTTCCAGCATTCAACCTTCAACTAATAAGAGAAAAGGGGCAAAATCAAAGATTGAACATCACCCATGCATTGTTCAATTTCTTGGTCCAAATAATTGCAATCCAGCACCTTGCCCAAATCGCTTATTGAAGTCCTAAGGATAAGTTGGCTTGCCGCCGCACTAATGTTGTATGTTTTGGAGATTCTTTCTTTCGCTTCTTCTCCATCGTGACTACTTGTTATGATAGCAATCAAATCTTCTATTTGGACGTTTTGGTAATGAAGGTTTTGAAGTTCCGACAAAATGTTGACATGCCTCGCCAAGGCTTGGCAGATGTCGCCGAAATTCTCGGCGACAATCTGGTCAAAGTCTGCTTTAATGAACATGGTCGTTTTACTGTCTTTGTTTTCGATTTTAATGTTCATGGGATTGCTTGTTTTAGGGTTATTGTTCCAGTAGGTGTTGAAATTCCGCGTCTTTGACGACCTTTTTGAACTCGACCACTACGTTGGGTAGTTTCACGATGGGCTGGCCGAGCCGCGCGGTCACAGTGCCGTAGTTGTTAGCCTTCACCCATTCCACCACCTGGTTGCGCACTTCATTGTCAAAGTAGAGCTTCACTTGCAGCGGGGTCTTGATTTCAGCGGCATTGGCGAGGGTGTTGTCAAGGTGGCCGTTTTCGATGGGATTCTCCATGGTGATGCCGAGCACATAGGGCACGATGGCTCCAATGAGCGAGCCTTTGTCGGCTTCAGGGTTCACACCCATTTCAGTGCGGATTCCCGTCACCATTTTTCCCAGGACAATCATGCCTTCGGCGAGACCGGCGGCGCAGATGGCATCCATCTCAGCGACCACGGAGGGGTGGTCTTCTCCCAGCTCGGGGAAGCGTTGGCGGATTTTGTACTCGATTTGGAAGCGGAAAGCGTCGATGTTTGCGCGAGCTTCCAGTTTTTCTCTTCTCTTTCTCTCGTGTTCTTTGCGTGTTTTTTTGCTACTCATAGTGGGTTGTTTTTGAATTGTTACGCCATATAATACGATTGGGGGTTGCGCATTATCTACAAAACAAATGTAATTCAGTATAAATCAATAGTATAACAAGAAAAAATCTTGTGCGTAAATCCTGTGCGTAAAAGTATTTTAGCTGTTTAATCGTGATTTGCCTTTCAGATGTTTTGAACTCTATTTTTCTCCCACGACCGAAGATACCATCCAACCTCTTTCATCGACCAAAGATACCTGTCCCGTCCGCCATTTTTCTTGATCATGAAGCAAAGGTTGGCAAACTTTAGTTTTTCTGCATCATCCGTTTTATGCTCTTTGAGATAGGTGAAATAAAGCATAAGCAATACCTTCACTCTATTTATATCATCTTCGTTTTCTGGATTAAATTCCCCGTAATAAGCCCATTTGACAATGGCTTGCAAATACCTAACTTCCCAATCATTGAATTTACATTCAATCTTATCAACAAAAGCCTTTGCCTCTTCTGGCTCCATGTCTTTAATTCCAGTAAGCCAAGTAAAAGACTTGTTACAGGCAGTGAGTCTATTGTAAATGAACGTCGCAAATCTTTTTGCCCAGCTTTCACCCATTCGCGTGGCTACATATTCGCCATCAACACTTGTGGCAAGTGCGACTTTCGGAAGGGCTGCCAGCAACATTTTTCCACTCCTGCGCAAAGGTGGGTCAATATCTACCGTTTGGACAGTAAGTAAGTATGGGTTCAGCTCTACAAGTTGAAAGCGCATTATCTGTCCTTTAAAATCTTGCTCAAAGATGTCGTTCATTTTCATGATAGCAGCCCTATGATAATGATGATTGCAACAATGATGATTACAGTGATGATCAGATTCTTGATGAACCTGCCAACCCTTTGCGCAAAGCTGAGATTGTCTTCAGCCTCGTCGGCACTCGTCAGATTGTTTTCGCCTTCCAAGGCGCATTTCTTGGAACAATAGTAACGCCTGTTCCATCGTGGGCCGCCTCGGTACCCTTCTCCATCGGGATAGTATCTCCCGCACCATTCGCAATTTGCCATATTTGTGTGTTTTTAGTGTGTGTGTGTTTCAGACTGCGCGGGCATTAATACGAATAGCCTTTTTACAACGAAATCAATTTGACTGTAAATCCCTAAAAAACAATAAACTAATAAGCAAAAATTTAAGTGCGTAAACCGTGTGCGTAAAGGATTATTTCCCTATCTTTGCACGCAAAAAAGAATAGATATGTCAGTTAGTTTTACCTTAGAAAAGCGAACCAATAAGTTCGGCGAGTGTCCCATTAGGCTCTCATGGAGCTTTATAGGCGAGCGCTACCAATCCACATTGGGCGCATCCATCAAGAAAGAAGATTGGGACGAGGAACGCAGATTGGTTAAGGACAACGCACACAACCATAATGGGCAATCAGCCGACGAGATAAATTTCCTCATCAAACGTGTCAGCACGGTTGTGATGGATGTTGAGCTTGCTTGTATTGAAAGCCAGTATATTCTTGGCAAGGATATGATGAAGCAAGTCATCAGCGATGCCTTAACAAACGACATTGCCCGCCCTGAAGATATTGTCGAACGGTGCATGAATGGCATAGTGTCCACACCCGAGCCAACGACACGGTATTATTGCGACCTATCTGGTAGATATTATCAGTTTCTATGCGATGCCAAAAATTTTTATGTAGGTGAAAAATACTACATCCTCCAAGAACTATTTGGAGCGCACGAAAGAGTTGCTGTTCCTATCAGCAAATTTAAGCCTGAAAGAGAAAAGGGTAGTATGTATCCCATTACTAAATTCAAGGAAGTGAGCAAAGAAGAGGTGTTTGGACGATAGCACTTTCCTCTAATGTAAAATGAAAAAGGCGGATTTGTGTCCGCCTTATAATGATTTGTGTGTGTTGTTATTCGAGTTCAATTAAAGCATTGTGCATTATGCATTTTGGCTCTTCCATTTCAATTTCTTTTGCCACTTTTCGTGCTTTTTCAAATTCTGCCAATAATTTCTTCTTCTCATCTTCTCCTCTGTATGCAAGGATAAGCATCATTTTTGGCTTTCTCCCGAAATTGAATTCTTTATGCTTTCCCTTTAATAATCCGAGTTTTTCTTTTTGTTCAATAATACTGACAACATCTTCTCTCATGGATTTACATGCTCTTTCATCATCTATGATTTCTTTCGTTTTATTTACATGGTCTATTGTTCCAGAAGCTCCTTCAGTAGCAACCAAGCCCAGCTTTAACTCCGTCAGATATATGTCATTATATCCCTCATTGTCTTTTTTTGTATCTACAATTAAAAGATCAATTCGTGTTTTTGAAATTCTCTCGTCTTTTGGAATACCCGATTGTGAATACATCCATTCCATATCCACTACCAAATATCTATTATCGAAAGAACGATTGCCCAACGCGATATTTTGTTGAACGCTAAATTCTGCTCCAGGTGTAAGTGCATTTACCAACTTTTTTGCCTCCTTGAAATAGCTTCTCATTTCCTCTTTGCTAATGAGGTTGTGGTCAATATGCTCTTTGTCAAAACAAACCGTCGGCTTGTTTTTTCCTTCTTCTTTGTAATATTTGTCACTTAGTATGGTGATTTTTGGTTTGCCTTTTTTGATAGTAGTTGTCAGTATTTTATCTTTATGATAATACACCATCACTTCATTGTTCATCCGAATCTCAAATGACAATTCGGGGTCTTCTGTAATCACCTCAAATAATTTCTTGAATATGCCTTTTTTATAGGCATCAATGTGTTCTTGAGAAATCTTTCTTGCCATAATGTTTCTGTTTTAAAACTCGGGCACAAAAATATGTTTTTTTCACTATCATCTCAAAAATATTTTGGGCGCATCCCCCGCCGTCCATATAGTCCCATCGATAGGGAAGCTTCAGCAGGCCGTCAGTGGGTCAGGCTTCCTGAAATGTCATACAATTCGTCGTTTAAATATCACTTCCAAACAGCCCAAATAAAAACTAGATTTGAAGTGCCTTTTGTCCCCACCGGGACACTCTCACAAGACAAGCGGCAACTTCACAACCTTTCAGCTGAAAGTCAATCAGGATTGGCGTAATGAGCCCAGAATATTTTTGGAATCAGATAGCGCACCTTCAAAAAATATCGCTATCTTCGTGTACTTTATTATCATTTGTATCTCACCACCTAGGCGGCCCGCTTGTGAAAGTCGGCCGTTGTAGAAAGATTGACGAACGTTTTTTCTCTCGTATTGAGGATAGAATCCAAAAATAACATCTTTGCACTCGATAAAACCGTCACACGTGACATAAAAATCGAATAGATCGAAATATTAGCCAACCCATGTTAAAAACGGAATACACTCGTTATCAGCAACTTATATGCGATTTCGGTTTGGTACTCATCATCGTTGAAAAACCAACCAACCTATGTTCAATTTTAGGTTAAGTTATGGTTTCATTTAACTTTATCTAATTGGTTATTTGAACACAAAAAGAGGCTATCAGTTGTTCTGATAACCTCTTTAATTTATTGATAATCAGTTGATTGATTAATACTCATCCTCATTAAAAAAGAAATCGTCCTTTGAAGGATAATCCGGCCAGAGGTCTTCGATACGTTCGTAAATCTCGCCCTCGTCCTCGATTTCCTGAAGGTTCTCTATGATTTCGTCTTGTGCGCCCGTGCGCAAGGCCCAGTCGAGCAGTTCGTCGCGGGTGGCAGGCCACGGAGCGTCTTCCAATTTTGAAGCTAATTCAAGTGTCCAATACATAGTCTTTTTTCGTTTTGTTTTGAGGGCGCAAAAGTACAAGTATTTTTGGAACTGACAAGTTTTTTTTAGTATAAATTACAGATTTTCATTTATCTGATTCCCAATTGTTTTCATAAACATTGTCTAAAAAACCAAAAAATCTTGCCAATACGAAGAAGTAATCCGACAGTCTGTTGAGGTATTTCAAATCGAGCAAATCTATGGAGTATTGCGCGGCCAAACGCCATCCTTGACGCTCGGCGCGACGGCACACCGTGCGGCACACGTGCGCATGGCTCGCCTTCAAATTTCCTCCCGGGATGACGAAACTCCTCAACTCGGGCAACAATTCGTTCATTTTGTCGATTTCATGTTCAATGTATGCCACGTCATCAGCCGTCAGGACGGGTATCATTTTCTTCACTTCGGAGTTCTCGTCCAAGGCGAAGTGCGACTCGATGGTGAACAACTTGTTCTGCACCGTGTCCAAAACGGTTTTCATCTCGGCGGTGATGCCTTCTTGGTCGTAAAGCACACCAATAAAGGCACTTAGCTCATCGACGGTGCCGTAGGCTTCTACCCTATCGTCAAATTTCGCGACGCGCAAGCCACCTATTAATGAGGTCTTGCCCTCGTCGCCGGTTCTCGTATAAGTAATGTTTTTCATTTGAGATTCAAATTAAAATCCAAGATTCAATATTTCAACACAAAGTCTTGTTTTTCAATGCCTTCGCGAAAGAACACCAAGCCCATGCCATACAAGTCCATCGTGAGCGTAACGCCTTCGCTGGCCTTGATGGCTTCCCATGCGGCCTCGGTGCGGCGATTGTGATGGATGCCCTCGAAAACGAGCACCGTATCTTCGTCGGCTTGCGCCATGCCGTCTTCAAGATTGTTCCATGTGTCTTCCTCGAAATCTTCGATGCCATAAAGGACAAAGCCCGTGTTGCAGCGTTCCAGTTCTTCCTCCTTGTCGGTTTCGGGATGGATGAGATTCACATTGACCACGCCCATCGAGCTTAAAGTTTCCAAAAAATCGTTTGACTGTTCCAGATAGACTTTGGTTTGCAGGTTGCCCAATGCCAATGCGCTGGTATTCAAGGCCGAAACCTTTCCGAAACTGAGCACCGTTTCAGGCTCCATGAAGCGCACCAAGCGATACAGGAAGCGAGCCTGCTTGCGCCTGGAGCGTGTCGCAAACCGCTTTCCATCGACCAATCGGCTGATTCTCAGTATCAAGTCGTAGTCGCGGTTGGAGCCTTTGTCGTAGAGCACTTTGGTCATAAACTCATACACGAAAGGCGAATGTATCTTGTACTTGCTCTTGCGCAACAGCATATATTTCAACCAACTTCCAATCATAAGCTATTCATATTGAACTTTTTGCAGATAAAACACCGTCCGTCTTGGCTTGGGTTGGGTGCTGTTTTGGATGATTTGCGAGCCGAAAATGAGGAAGCGGTTTCCGTACCATTTCGCCATTTGCGCAAAATACTCATCTTCCACATAATCAGCGCCGTGCATTGGGGAAAGCTTTTCCTCTTGCTGTCCCATCAGCGGCAGGCCGTTGGCATCGAAAGCGGTGTAGCGCAACTTGTTGCGATAGGGCGAAGCCACGATCAGTTCATCATAGCACACCCCTTCGGAAGCGTGTGGAAAAAGGTCGTAGGTCAGCTCGTTGTCGAACTTCACGGACCGCTGCCATTTCAGGTTGCCATCGCGGTCGAAGGCGAGCAAAATCTCGCTGAAAAAGTCGTAGCCGTCGAACACAGTGTAGGTGTAGGGATAGCCGCCATAACCGCCATAGTAGCCGTAATAGGCGTGTCCCGACCGCATCTCGGTATGATAATACGGCATGAAGGCCTCAACCGCAAAAACGGTCATGTCGGCAAAGTCGGTCAGGCGCGGCGTGAGGAATTGGAACGCGATTTCGCCCTTGGTGATTTTTTCGTTTTTCTGCTTGCGCAGCCTTTCCTCGCGTACGCGCACACGGTCAGAAGCGGTCAGCGCATACTCGATTTCGGGCATGTCCTTGAAGAGATAAATGCGACTTTCAGGCGAGCTTGACGCACACTTGATCCACACCACGCCAAGGCTTTCCTTGTCGAAGTTCTCGGTCAGGCCTTCGAGTTTCACTTTCCGTCCTGTTTCGCGCTCCAAAGTGCCGATGACGATGAGGTTTCCGCTCTCGTCGAAACGGAATCCCATGCGACCCAAGGCAGCATTGGGAATGTTGGCGTAGCGATACGAGCCTTGCAGGCTGCCCGTCGAAGCATAAACCAAAAACGATGTGGAAACGAAACGCTTGTTCTCAAACTCCTTGACGGCCACCACAAAGCGATGCTGCTCTCTGAACGTTGCCGTTTGGAAAAACACGAAACTCGCTGACGACGAAGGTGTTACAGAGCGTTTCTCTTCCGACGACAAGTCGTAAAACAGCAAGGCTCCGTTGCCGCCTTTGTTGTTCAAAGCGAGCATCATCGTGCCATCCACCACCTCGACCGAAAGCGGCACCGACCTCTCGGGCCATTTGTCCCAAAAAGTGCGGTAGGCGTTCTCTTTTCTGTCGAAGGCAACCACCAGAAAATCAAGCGAATCCGAAGCTTTTTTGTTGCCATCATTGACAAACAGGAAAGCCGCGAAACGTCCGTCGCTGCCCGAGTCGTGGTATTTGAGCTTGTCGGGCAAGGGGATGAAGTCGCTGCGGGTTTCGAAGAGCGTAGTATCGAGGCAGGCGAAGTTCCACAGGTGGCGTTTGTCCTTGTCGGTCTTTTCAGTTTCCATGGCAAGGATACCGCTGATTTCGTCAAGTGCCTGATAATGACAACCTTGCTCTTTATGCCAACGATTCACCTCATAGCGCACCGGCTCCACCTGCTGGGCCGTAGCCGCGCAAGCGAGGAAAAAGGCTGCTATGAGGAAGATTTTTTTCATGGTTTATGCGAAAAAGTGACTGCCCGAAGGCAGTCACTTTTCATGTACGCGTTTCTAATTTAGAACTTCACGAATTTCGAAATCGTTGTCGTGCCATTGGCAAAACGGAAATTGACGAAATACACGCCGTTTTCCAGTTCGCTCACATTGAGTTGGGCTTGGCCGGCAGCCACATTCGTCTCGCTCACCTTGCGACCCGTCATGTCGAAGATGCTAACTTCGGCATCGTCATCGAGCATGAACGAAACCTGCTCACGGGCGGGATTGGGATAAAGGCCAATGACGGGACTGTCGTTTTCCGTCACGGAAGCCGAATGTTCTTCGGTAACTTTCACATAATCAATCTCCCATGAAGAAGCGGACTCGTTGTTACTGGTGTAAATGAAAGCAACATACCAACCGTTGATACCGGAAAAACCGCCCACTTTATCGATGATATTGACTTTGCCCGACTCAACCCATTCGTAGTTGCCCGACGAGTAATTAAAGGCATCAGTAATGTCAATCCAATCGTAGTCGCTCGGATCGCTGTTTAAGTTATAGTTGCCAGAAACAGCTACGCGGAGCGGATCACCGTCGAACTTCATGGCTGTGCGGAACTCTAAGTTAATAGCCGTAAAATTCATGTCAAAAATCGGGGGCACATAACCAATCAGCCAGTCTTCGTTTTGGTTGGAAGCGCCAGCGGCATAACCGTTCATGTTGGCGAAGGTCACGCCTTGATTGGTGCCTTGATGCCATTCTTGGTCGCCGTAGGCATTGTATGCCGTGAACACGCCAAGACCATCGTTGAAGTCCTCAAAAAGCATGTAGTCGATGCTTTCTGTTATGGCATTGGCCGTCGGATAGCAGCCATCGGTCTTGTAGTTGATGTTGGTGCTGTTGTTGGTGTAGGGGAAGATGGCGAAATGATAGATGGTGTTGGACTGCAATCCGCTGAAAGTCACGGTTTGTACGCCATAGTTCACGTTCTTGACCAATTCGCCGTCCTGAACGGGAGTGCCGTCGGTGGGCACGGTGATGTTGCCCGTGGAGCCGATGACCAAATACTTGGCAGGCAGTTGGCCGCCCGTGGCGTCAGTCCAAGTGAGGGTAACGCTCAGTTCGTTCACCGTGGCGGTGAAGTTGGTGGGATAGTTGCTCGGCTCGGGGTCAGGCTCAACGGTGCCGCCGCCAGCTTTGTAGAGGCTAACCGGCACATTGATGGACGAGTTGCTGTTGTAGCAGCTGAACAATGGCGTGCCATTGGAGCTGTTTTCGTTGAAACGCATGATGTTGCGCGTGTTCTCGCCTTGGGCGGTCACCACGGCAGTGCCATCGTCGTTGAACTCAATGGACCATTCGCCGTTGGCGTTGTTGTTGGTTTGCGTTTTCAGCTGGTTGCCCGAGCTGCTGGCGGCATAGAGGTAGCCTTCCTTCAGCGGGTCGTAGAAGTTCCAAGCGCCAGCGCTGCCCATCAAGACGAACTGATGCGCATCTGTTTCGCTGCTTGCGTCAGAAGCCGGCAAAAGGGTGATGCTGCCACCGTTTTCCGTCACCGGAATGGCGTGGCGGTTGTTGGATTTTTGGTAACTCATGGCGCAATAGCCAAGGGCTTCGTCGTAGCCCACAATGAGGTAAGAGGTTCCGGCCACAAGTTCAGAGGGCGATGTGATTTTCGTCCAAGTGGGCGTTTGGGCGATGCCACTCACCGAAAGGAGCAGCATGGCCACCAATGAGAATAGAACTTTTTTCATTTTTGTTTGGTTTTATGTTTGACAATTAGTTAGATTCAAGATTTAAAATTAAAAATTCCTACAAATCAAGCGTTTGGGCTTGTTCGACGGCCTTGATTTCGGGGATGACTTTCTTCATCACGGATTCGATGCCGTTTTTGAGGGTCATTTTACTGTGGGGGCAGTTGCCGCATGCTCCTGTCAGCTCCACGATGACGGTGTTGTCTTCGGTGAGTTCCACGAAATTGACATCGCCGCCATCCTGCTGGAGGTAGGGACGCACTTGTTCGAGGACGTTTTTCACTTTGCGTAATATTGTTTCTCTATCCATTATCGTTTTCCTTTCTCACGCTGAATCCGCAGAAATCGCAGAACCTGCCGGACGCTTTATTTGGGTCGCCTTGCGCTTCCCATAGTTCTGCGCATTCTGTGTGCAATTATTATTTCGATTTAATGATTTCATGTGCAATATTGTCAAACGCCTTAGTGACGGGCGAGTCGGCATCCAATGCGAGGGGAGTTCCGGCATCGCCGCACTCGGCAATCTTCTCTGTGATAGGGATTTGACCCAAGAGCGGCACACCCAATTGGTCGGCGAACTGCTGGCCGGTTTCCTTGCCAAAGATGTAGTATTTCTTCTCGGGCATGTCGGTGGGCGTGAAGTAAGCCATGTTTTCTACCAAGCCGTAAATCGGGATTTGCAGCGCTTCTTCCTTGAACATCATGGCTGCGCGAAGCACGTCGGCAAAGGCCACCTTTTGCGGAGTCGTCACGATGAGCGCACCCGAGACGTTATATTGCTGAGCCAAAGTCAGTTGGATGTCGCCCGTTCCTGGAGGCATATCCACCACCATCCAATCCAACTCGCCCCAAAGCGTGTCGTTCATCAGTTGGTTGAGGGCGCTGGTGGCCATGGGTCCGCGCCAGATGAGCGGTCGGTTGGCATCGACGAAATAGCCGATACTCAGCAGTTTAAGTCCATATTTCTCAATCGGAAGCATCACGTCAATCAAGCCAACACGTTGGTTGGCGCGCGCGAGGGCGATGGCCAAGTTGGCCGCCACCGTCGATTTTCCGACACCGCCCTTGCCCGAAACCACGGCGATGATGTGCTTCACCTTCGAGAGGGCCGTCTTCTCCTCCACCACCTTGATTTCCACTTCGATACCCTCGCCGAACACCTCGGTCAGGGTGCGCTTGGCACCGTTCACGAGAATATCGTTTTTCGGGTCGTTGGCGTGTTCCATGACGAGGTCGAAACGGATGACATCGTCCTTAACCATCAGGTTATCAACCATATTCAGGGCAACGACATTGTCCCCTTTGGGGAAATAGATGACGTCCTTCAGGACTTCTATGACGTTTTCTTTATTTAGCATGATTCAAAACTATTGGTCTGCAAAAGTAATAAAAAAACTCAATAAGTTCGCCATAATGTATTATCTTTGCCAACTCAAATCTTTTCATACCATGAAAAAATCCCGTATTCCTTTGATTTTGCTTCTTTTCGCTGCGTTTTTCATCTTCATCTCCTGCGACCGTCCCCAACCCTTTCCCAGCATCGACATTGAGGTGGGGAATGTGCCTTGGGATCACAAGACACCGTGTTTGGTGACTTATTCCGACGGCACAACGCAATTCACCGAAGACGGCAAAATCAAGTGTCGAGGAGGCAGTTCGAGCGGTTACCCGAAGAACTCTTTCACGCTGAAATTGGAAAACAAACACGCCTTGGCTGGACTTCCCAAACAGCGTTCTTTCATCCTCAACGCCAACTACATCGACAAGACCATGATGCATCACAAGATTTGCTTCGACCTTTTTCGCGAGATGAATCCGGAGAAGAACCTTGCCGCGCAGTGCGCTTATGTCAATGTGAGCCTCAACGGCACCTATCACGGTCTTTATGTGCTGATGCAGAAGCTCAACGCCGGCTCGCTCGGCCTCAACAAGAGGGACAGCTTGGCCTTGATTTTCAAAGACCCGCCCATCTTTTACGGCGAAAACCGCTTGGAATGGGTGCAAGAGCCTGGCAACTACTTCCAGCAGAACTTCCCCGATATCGAGGACAAGGACATGAACGGCTATTTAGAAAACGTCATGCAGTTCCTGATTCACGCCGACGACAGCACTTTCGCCAACGAAATAGACCATGTTTTTGACCTTGAGAACCTCATCGACTGGCACTTGCTGCTGATGTACACCAACAACGGCGATGGTGTGATGAAGAATTTCTACCTCTACAAGCGCGACAGCCTCACACCTTTCCGTATCGCGATTTGGGACTACGATGATGCTTTTGGACGCGACGGCGAAGGCGAACTGAAAATGACCGAAAGCCTGCCAGACTTCGACAGATGCTTGATACTGAACAGATTGCACAACAACCCTTACCTCAACTACGATGCCCGCCTTCGTGTCCGTTACAAGCAACTGCGCGACAACGGGCTTTTCAGCAAAAAGCAACTTCAAAAGATGATTGACGAGAACGACAAAATCATTCGGAAAGAGCTGGCACGCAATTTCACGAACTGGCCCGTTGATGGGGTTGGCTATTACGACGGCAACAGCTACGAGGAAGAAGTCGACATCATGCTGAAATACATAGACATACGCATCCCACAATTGGACGAGGAATTGGGTTACACCAAATAACCGCCAGCCTCTTAGTGCGTCAAATCCGCCACCGCCATTCCAACGGCCTGAATCAAATCCTGCGGACTGAGCTTGAACTGCAAGCCTCTAACGCCCGCGCTAACATAAATGTAGTCAAACAGTTCGCAAGTCTCGTGGATGAAAGTCGGGAATTGCTTTTTCATGCCGACGGGCGAGCAGCCGCCACGAATGTAGCCCGTCAGCGGCAACAGTTCCTTCATCGGGATGAGGTCACAACTCTTGTTGCCCGTGGCTTTGGCGGTCTTCTTCAGGTCGAGTTCGTCGTTGCCCGGGATGACGCAAACGAAATGTCCGATTTTGTCGCCTTTCAGCACCAAGGTCTTGAACACTTGGTCGATGTCTTCGCCCAATTGGTCGGCGATGTGCTGCGCCCCGAGGTCGTTTTCATCGACTTCGTAAGGAATCAGCTCATACGCAACTTTCTTTTGGTCGAGGATGCGGCAGGCGTTGGTTTTGTTGATTTTTTCTTTGGGCATGGCAGCGTGGTTTTTGAGCGGAAGCCAGTATTTTCCTGCGACGGCAATGCGGTCGCCCTTGTTCAGACAAACGCCGGCAAAGCTCCTCAATACTCGAAATGCGGTATCGGCTTCAGTTTGAAGAGGTTCTTGACGTGTTTGTCGTCGATGAGTGCTTTCACCTTGGGGTCGTCGCACTCGCCAGTGCGGATGTAGCGGTCGAGGACTGCGTAGGTGAAGCCGAGGTTGTCTTCGTCGCTCTTGCCGCAAAGTCCGTCAGACGGGGTTTTCATCACGAGGTCGCGGGGCAGGCCAAGTTCCAAGCCGATGGCCCGCACTTCCTGCACCGTGAGTCCGCCCAAGGGCGAGAAATCGCCGGCAGCGTCGCCATAGCGTGTGCTGTAGCCCACCCAGTCCTCGGAGAGATTGCAGGTGTTGGCCACGCGGCCATTCAGCGACTGCGACACGGCATAGAGCGTGGTCATGCGCAGCCGCGGCGGCATGTTGATGATGGTTTGGTTGCTGACCTCCACGTCCAAAGTGCCAAGTTGTTCCTTCACTGCGGCCATCAATGCGGTGTAGGTGTCGCCGATGTTCACGTTGCAATGACGGATGCCGAGATGCTCGATGAGGCGCATACTGTCGGAGATGTCTTTTTGCACACCGTTGGGCATGGTCACTCCGATGACGCGGTCCTTGCCCAAGGCCTCCACGCAGAGCGCAGCCACGATGCTGCTATCCTTGCCGCCCGAAATGCCGATGACGGCGTTGCAGCCTTTTCCGTTCACTTCAAACCAATCGCGGATCCATTGCACCGCTTGGTCTTTCACTTGTTTTGCGTTGAAATCTTTCATAGAAAAACATTCTAAATTTGTCATGTTGTCGGAGTGCAAAATTATGGAAAATAATTCTATGGCTTACTTCCTATTCTCCTCCACCCACTTCCGTGCATTCACAAACGCCTCCATCCAAGGCGAGACTTCATCGTTCTTGCGCTCTTCGGGATAGAAAGCCCACTGCCAAGGCAAGAAGGCTCTTTCAAGGTGTGGCATCATGGCGAGATGGCGGCCATCGTTGGAGCAGACCGCAGCCGTGGACCAATCGCTGCCATTCGGGTTGCCCGGGTATTCATCCTGACCGTAGGTCATCACGATTTTGTACTTGTCGCGGTAGCAGGGGAAGTAGAAACGTCCCTCGCCGTGGGCAATCCACACGCCAAGGCGGTGACCCGACAACGACTTGAGCATCACGCTGTTGTTCTGCTCAATCTCCACGTTGAGGAAGCCCGACTCGAACTTGTGCGAGTCGTTGTGCATCATCACAGGGTGCTCCTCGTGATCGGGATAGAGCAGGCCAAGTTCCATCATCACCTGACAGCCGTTGCACACGCCGAGGCTCAATGTGTCCTCGCGGGCGTAGAAGTCGTCAAGGGCTTTCTTGGCTTTCTTATTATAAAGGAATGCGCCAGCCCAGCCCTTGGCCGAGCCGAGCACGTCAGAGTTGGAGAAGCCGCCGACGAAGACAATCATATTCACGTCTTTGAGGTCTTCGCGTCCCGTGGCAAGGTCGGTCATCGTGACATCCTTCACGTCGAAGCCAGCGAGATAGAGCGCGTAGGCCATCTCACGGTCGCACTGGCAGCCTTTTTCGCGGATGATGGCCGCGTTAATGCCAGAAGGCTTGCGGCGGTGCATGTTGATGCCGAGGCTGGAAGCCGTGCCGGTAAAGTTGCGCCCGAAACTATAATGCAGGTACTGTTTTTTGTAGTTCATGAAACGCTCCATGGCCTTCCTCGGACCGCTTTGCTTGCGGTCGAGGAGGTAGGACGACTTGTACCACGTATCGCGCAGCGCGTCAATATCGAAGACGTAGTTATGCTCGCCGTGAACGATGTTGATTTGCCGTTTGGCTTGTGGTTTGCCGATGACTTTGAAACTGATGCCGAGTTCACGCAACATGCGGTTGGCGATGCCGTCATTAGAGACTTGGATGACTACCGAAGGCTTCTCGCAGAAGAGCACCGAAACGAGGTCGTCCTTGGCAAAGGCCTCCAAATTGAGGTTCATGCCGTAAGTGCTGTTGGCAAAGTTCATCTCCAACAGCGTGGTAATCAGGCCACCCGCTGACACATCATGACCGGCCAAGATAAGATCGCTCTCAATGAGTTTCTGAATGGCATTGAAGCACTTCTTGAAATAGGTGACGCTCTTCACGTCGGGTGTCACCTGACCGATGGCATCGATGGCTTGGGCGAAACTGCTGCCGCCAAGTTCAAAGCCGTCCTTCGAGAAGTCGATGTAAAGGAGTTCGGTGTTCTCATCGGTTTTCATCACAGGGCGCACCACTTGACGAATGTTCGACACCTCGCCGGCAGCGGAGATGATGACCGTTCCGGGAGCCACAACTTTCTCGCCATCAGGATATTTCTGCGTCATGGAGAGGCTGTCCTTGCCTGTCGGAACGTTGATGCCCAAAGCCACGCAATAATCGCTCAAAGCCTTCACGGCTTCGTAAAGTCTTGCCGTTTCGCCTTCTTGTTTGGCAGGCCACATCCAGTTGGCACTCAACGAGATACCAGAAAGATTGCCTTCAATCGGTGCCCAAAGGATGTTGGTCAAGGCTTCGGAAACGGAGAGGCGCGAAGCGGCTGCGGGGTTAATCAAGCCCGCAATCGGGGCGTGACCCAAGGCCGTGGCAATGCCGCGCTTGCCGTTGTAGTCCAAAGCACTGATACCGAGGTTGCTCAAAGGCAACTGCACCTCGCCCACGCATTGCTGTTGCGCCACCCGACCCGTCACGGAGCGGTCCACCTTGTTAGTGAGCCAATCCTTGCAGGCCACGGCTTCGAGTTGCAACACGCGGTCCAAATACTTGTGAATATCGCGTTTGGTATAACTTATCTTCTTGAAATGATAGGGTTTGGTCGTGTCATGAAGCACCGTCTTGGGCGCACTGCCAAAGAAATCGGAGATGGCCAAATCGATAGGAGCCTTGCCTTTCTTGCGGACGAAACGCAGGCGCTCATCGCCGGTTACCTCGCCCACTTCGTAATACGGGGCGCGCTCACGCTCAGCGGTTTCCTTGATGATTTCCTTGTCTTTCTTATTGACCAACAGACCCATGCGCTCCTGCGACTCGTTGCCGATGATTTCCTTGTCGGACAAAGTCGGGTCGCCGATGGGCAGGTTGTCCACATAAACCACGCCGCCCGCGTCCTCGATGAGTTCGGAGAGGCAGTTCAAGTGACCGCCCGCGCCGTGGTCGTGGATGCTGCGGATGGGGTTGTGGTCGCTCTCGGCCATGGCACGAATGACGTTGCTGACGCGCTTCTGCATCTCGGGATTGGCGCGCTGCACGGCATTCAGTTCGATGGCGTTACTGTATTGGCCCGTATCGACGCTCGACACGGCACCGCCGCCCATACCGATGCGGTAGTTGTCGCCGCCGAGGACGATGATGACATCGCCTTCCTCGGGTTCCAACTTCCTGGCATCCTTTTTCTTGGCGAAGCCGATGCCGCCCGCCAGCATAATGACCTTGTCATAGCCAAGTGCCTGTTTCTCATTGTGTTCAAAAGTCAGCAAACTGCCGTTGATGAGCGGCTGGCCGAACTTATTGCCAAAGTCGGAGGCACCATTGGAGGCCTTGATGAGGATTTCCTCGGGCGTTTGGTAGAGCCATTTGCGCGGCTCGATGTCTTTCTCCCAGTCGCGGTCGGCCTCGGTGCGCGGATAAGAAGTCATGTAAACGGCCGTTCCCGCCAAAGGCAGACTGCCTTGACCGCCGGCCAGACGGTCGCGAATTTCGCCGCCGCTGCCCGTGGCTGCACCGTTGAAAGGCTCAACGGTGGTCGGGAAATTGTGCGTTTCGGCCTTCAGCGAAATCACCGTCTCGATGGGCTTGATTTGGAAGGCCGAAGGCTTGTTAGGCTCTGCCGGAGCGAATTGCTCCACCTTGGGGCCAAGGATGAAAGCCACATTATCTTTATAGGCCGAAACCAACTTGTTCGGGTTCTCCTTCGAAGTGCGCTTGATGAGGGCGAAAAGCGTGTTGGGCATCTTCTTTCCGTCGATGACGAAAGTGCCGTTGAAAATCTTGTGGCGGCAGTGCTCGGAGTTCACCTGCGCGAAGCCATACACCTCACTATCAGTGAGTTTGCGACCAATCTTTGCGGATATGCCTTTCAGATACTCCATTTCTTCCTCGCTCAAAGCCAAACCTTCCTGCTGGTTGTAAGCCTCAATGTCGTCGATATATTTCAGCGGTTCGGGCTTGCGGTCGATGGCGAACACGTTTTGATCGAGATCCTTATAGCGGTTTTGCAGCATCGGGTCAAAAAGCGCGTCTTTCGATTCCACACGGAAAAACTCCTCGATGCGGACAATGCCCTTGATGCCCATGTTTTGGGTGATTTCAACGGCGTTGGTGCTCCAAGGCGTAATCATCTCGCGGCGCGGCCCGATATAATATCCCTTCACACTGTCCTTTTCGATTCTTTTGGCATTGCCAAAAAGCCAAACGAGCTTGGAAATGGTTTCTTCTGAAAGTTCGGATTTGGAATCAACGGCGATAACACGTTGATTGTCAGACTGGAAAAAGCTTATCATAAGCGCAAAGATTTAGGCATAAAACGATGCGGCAAAGGTAAGGTTTTTATTGGAAAAATTTATGAATTGCTACTGATTAATTTTCAAGTACATGTAAAGATTCAAAAAGTGATGAATGAATACCGTGATTTGAGAAAAATGCGTATTTTTGTCGGGATGAATTATTGTTTTTTTTACTTTGACGTTATTTTCCAAAAAAACCATGCACCTAACCCATCAAACAAACGACATCATGTCATCCTCTGCCGCACATACCGAGAAGGACCGCGCCGCCCTTTTCAATGAGCTTGTGCTTCGGCATAAAGCCATGATTTGGCATATCTGCTCCGATTATAATCTCGGAAAAGCGTGGGACACAGAGGATTGCATTCAAGAGGTAATGGCCATTATATGGCGCGATTTCGACAAATTCGAGGGACGCAGCTCGGAGAAGACTTGGGTGTGGCGCGTGGCGACCAACACCATGCTGATGCTGAAACGCAAGGATGTCAGGAGTCCGCAAACGGAGCCTATCGAGGTGGTCAGTGTGGGCGTGAAAAGCGACGAGCCAGGCAACGAGAGCCTGCAACAGCTGCAACAACTCATAAACGCATTGCCCGAAAAAGACGGCACTGCCATCCGCGCCTTCCTTGATGGATTCTCCTACAAGGAAATCGCCGACATGACCGATAGCTCAGTAGGTGCCGTAGCCATGCGCATTGCTCGCACCAAGCTGAAACTCAAACAAATGTATGAAAAAGAAAACACCATATCACGATGAAAGACAACATAAAAACAATGAACACAAACACTAAACAAGACGATTTCACGGCCGTTTGGGAACGTCGCCAACAGTGGCAAAGGCAAGCCGAAAAGTCGGCACCCGACGATGCGACATTTTTGCGTTGGGCTGAGAAGGTGCAGCAATCCTCTAATAGCCAAGAAGTTAGAACCATCCCATTCTCTGCTCATCGCCGCAACCGCTGGATTAGCTACGCCGCAGCAGCCAGCATCGCCATCGGGGTGTTTGCCGTCGGGCTGAACCACCATGGAGAAACGGGCAACAACCTGCCAGTGGCCAAGGAAGTGAAAGTGGGCGGACAAACCGTGCGCTTCCTCTGCAACAACGGCTGCTCGGCGCAAGACGTGTTGCTCTCGGCCAACGAGGTCATCAAATAACAAATCAAAAAGACCATGAAAAACCGCATTCCATATCTCGCCGTACTCCTCGCCGCAGCGCTGTCTGCCTGCAAGGAGAAGACGGATGTCACCGAGGCCAAAGGCTGCGAAAAAGCTGCGATGGAGTTGTACAGCAAATATGCCGACAACACCAACCTCACCGTGGCCTATCTCGGCGACCTCAGCATCAACGAAAAGAGCATCGATGCCCTGATGCTACAAGCCAACGACGAAGCGGATTGGCAAACGCTGAAACAGGACTTCGGCCTCGTAGTTTGCGACACCGCCAACGTCGGCAAAGGCCAAAGTGACGACAAGGTCGTTTCGGTGGGTGTCGGCATTGAAACCGCTTTCTTGGACGATTCCGTTTTCGACACTTTGACCGACATCAGCCAGATACCCGAAGAAGACCTCGAGAAATTCACGCTCATCGTCGCCGACAAGATTCTCGAAATCATGAACAGTTTCCAAGCCCCCGACTCGTTGCTGTCCAATACGGCCATCATCGTCGGTCAAGGCGAGGTGGAACCCGAAGCCAACGACCACACCTACGACGACTACATCATGACCGTTTCGCGCGCCGTCGTCGTCGGGCTGATCAGCGAAAGAATTGAAGTCAATGCCTTGCTCAAGAACGGAGACACAGCCTTTCCCTCGGCAAGCTCAGAAGCCGAAGCCTCAGCAGCACAAGGGAACCTGCAAAAACTCAAGGAACAAGGCGACCAAATCATGGACGACGCTCAAAGCCACGGCCACATCGGCTACATCACCGCCGCCGACCACGACAATCGCACCTTATGGCTCTTCTTCTATGACGACCAAGAGGAATGCAACACCATCATCACCCACATCCGCGAAGACATTATCATCAGCGAATAAACCTTTAAATCTTCTTCAATATGAAAAAACTATACACATTAATCGCTTTGTTGGTCTTCAGCGCAAATCTTCGCGCACAGCAGACCAGCCTCACCGAGGCTGTCGATTTCACTGTCACCGACTGCCACGGACAAACCTACAACCTTTTTGAAATCCTTGACCGCGGCCAAGCCGTCTTCATCGACTTTTTCTTCTACTCATGCGGCCAATGCCAGGTGATTTCGCCTTATGTCACGGGTTCTTATACCCAAATGGGCTGCAACATGCACGATGTGTTCTACATCGAAATCTCCTACATTGACAGCGATGCCGTTTGCCAACGATGGGTCGATGAATACGGCGTTGAATTCCCCACCGTCGGCAAGGATGGTGGCGGCAACGAGGTTTTCAACCTATATGGCATCCAAGGCTGTCCCACGCTCGTCCTCATCATGCCCGACCGCAGCATTCCCATCCAAGGGCTGCTGCAACTGTATCCTTTCTCGGCGCAAGACATTGTCAGCGCCATGCAGCAAAATGGCCTGCAACCTCACGACTGCACGGGTACATTGACCGTCAATCCACAAACAATACACATCTACAACGACGGCCCAACCTACGAACCTGGCCTGCTGACTATCTCCAACATGACCGCTGACGATGTAACCGTCAATGCCTTCACCGCCGACCCCTTCTTTGCGTTGCATTGCATGTATGAAGGCCAAGATGTCACCGAAGGCATGTCAGTTGCCGCAGGGCAATCTGCCATCGTGGAAGTCTATGTCGATATACCTATTAAAGAGTTTTTCGAAGGGAAAATGTACATCAATACCTCTGCGGGCAACTTTGAAGTCAACATCATCTACGAAACAACCGTCGGCATCGCTGAAAGCAAATCGACACTGACCTTGTACCCCAGCCCTGCCAACGAAAGCCTTACCATCCAAGGCGAAAACCTTGGCGAAATAAACATTTATAACGTATTGGGACAAAAGGTCGATACCTTCTTCACCGAGGAATCGCAAATGGTCATCCCGACCGCCAATTACCAAAACGGCATCTATTTCATCAGGACAGGCAACGGGCAAACGCAACGCTTCGTGATTGCGCACAAATAAACCTTTAGGACATTTTATGACGAAAAAAACCGCCACATCTGTGACGGTTTTTTCTTCATTAATATCCTTCCTCGCCCTGCTGCTCCTCGCCGCCGCCTTCGTCGTCATCGCCGCCGGGACGGTTGCGCTTCATGTTCTGCTGATTGATGCGGTAGTTGAAGTTGAGCGAGAATGAGCGGCGGTTCCAAGTGCTGGTGCTGTATTGCCAGAAGCCGTCGCCCCAAGATTCTCCACCCCAGCTGCGTGAGTTGAACAAGTCGCGCACGTTAAAAGTGACAGTGCCGTTGCCCTTGAGGATTTCCTTGCTCACGGCGAGGTCCATCCACCAGTTGCCTTTGCGCATGCCGAGCGGCTCCTTGTGCGGACCCATCACATGCGCCGTCAGTTGGAAGTCGAACCAATTCTTGACCTTGAACTTGGAAACCGCACGACCGAAGAGCATCCAACTCTCTGTTTCATAATACTTTTCATCGATGTAGCCGTTGGTGTAGGAACGGAAGAAATTCACGTTTCCGTTCAGATTCCACCACTTGGTCATCTGGCCTTGGGCGACCAACTCCACACCGAAATCGTCAGCCTTGCCGAAATTGACGGGCATACTGTAAAACACGCCGTCGTCCTCGTAGGTGTAATGCCGAATCATATCCGTGCCATGACGATAATAAGCCGTGAAATTGAAGCTCGCCTTGTCCCAGAAATGGATGTAACCGAGTTCGTAGCTGTCCATGTAAGTCGGCTTCAGGGCGGGGTTGCCCATGCGGATGTTGCGGTTGTCGTTGTAGGAACGGAACGGGCTCATCTGCCAGAAACCAGGACGACGTATGCGGCGCGTGTAGCTCACTTGGAACTGGTTGTTCTCATTCACCGAATAGTTGAGGTGCGCGCTTGGGAAGAAATCGATGTAGGGCTTGCCGCCGTTGATGGAGTCGGTGCCGTCGTGGGCGTAGCCTTTCAAATTCGTGTAAATGTTGGTCATTTCGGCGCGAAGACCTACTTGTCCCGACCAACGTCCCCAATCGTTGCCGAGGCTGGTGTAAAGCGCGGCCACCTGCTCGTTGTAGTTGAAGTCGTAGCAATAGTCGGGCAAGGGATGATACAGGCCAAGGCTGTCTCTTTCAGTCACTTCCGAGAGGCTGTTGATGTTGCGGTTGGTGTATTTTCCGCCGATTTCCCATTGCGCCTTGGTGAGGAAAGGATGCACATAGTCCACACTGGCCTGCAGGTTGCGCATGTTCTCGTTGCTGGCCGTCTTTTGGTAGAGTGCCCACAAGGTCTGTTTCATGTTTTTGTCGGGATACATCGTCTCTGTGATGTCCGAACTCGAGTTTTCCGCATTCGTGAAGAAACGCACATTGGCCTTCAAGCTGCGACCTTCACGCACAAATTTCTTGTCGTAGTCCAAAGTGACCTCGTACATAGGTTCATACTCCGCAAAGTCCTCAGAGCGAACATCATAGCTCGATGTGCCCAATTGCGGATATTCGTCCAAATACTGCACCACGGGATGGGTTTCCAACTTGCCGTAACGATAGACAAATGCCGCGCTAATGATGTCATTGTCAGTGATATAATAATCGGCACCCACGCGCACGTTGTGACCCATGCGACGCATCCGGCGTTCGGTGGTTTGGTCGGTGAGTTGGGTGAAAATCGTGTCGCCGTCGATAAGGTCGAAGCGCTTGGTTTGGTTCACGCCGCCGCCAATGTTGGAGCGGTTGTTGAAGCCATAGCTGCCAAAGAAATTCCAGCGTCTCAAGCGATAGTTGGCCGACAAGCTCGCGCCGTACATCCACGGGTAGCCCGTGCGAATGTTCACCGCGCCATTGAATCCCTGACGCTTGTCCTTTTTCAAGATGATATTGATGATGCCCGCCGAGCCTTCCGCATCGTAACGCACTGAGGGATTGGTGATTACCTCAATCCTTTCAATCATATCGCCCTGCAAGGTGCGCAGTGCATCTTGGGTGCTCATGCCCGACAATCCCGATTCCTTGCCGTCGATGAGGATGCGCACGCCATCGTCGCCACGAAGACTGACATTGCCTTCCACGTCCACTGACACGGCAGGGATGTTTTCCAGCACCTCAATGGCGTTGCCGGCGGTGTTGCTCACGTCCTTGCCCACATTGAAGACGCGCTTGTCCAAGGTCATCTCGTAGGTGCTTTTTTCGGCCACCACATCCACCTCGTTCAGCAGCTGATGGTCGGGTGAAAGGCTCACTTTGCCCACATCGACTGTGCTTTTCGAGCCGTCGAGCGTTACGTTTTTATACACCGTAATAAATCCCATGTACTGGAATTCAAGCACATAGCGGCCTTTCTCCAACTGCATAGTGAACTGTCCTGAAGGCTCAGTGATGCAGCCCGCAATGAAGGTGGTGTCGGGCAAGGTGCAGGCACGCACCGTGGCATATTCCATCGGCAAACCCGTCGCTTTGTCGAACACGCGGCCTTTTACGGTAATGGAAGCGAAGGAATAGTGAAAGCAGCATACAAGTGTCAGTAATAGAAGGAGTTGTTTTTTCATTGAATGGAATTTTTGCTCGTTAAAAGGGTGCAAAAATAGTCATTTTTGGCACAAGCACCCGATTTCTTCGCCAAAACGGATTATTTTTCAAATCCAACGCCCCAAAAACATGTTATAATCAGCCATAAGTCGGAAAAATTTTGAGTTATGGCTGATTATAGCGGTTTTCTATGAAAACAAATCGTCAAGAGTGACCTCGTTTTGGAAGGTGCTGGCATATTTCCCTTTGGCCAATCCAAACGAAGACACGAGCGTCAGTTGGATAGAATAACTTGGAGATGCCAACGATTCCCTAAAATTCTTCAGTCGCGTCCTCAGTTTCAAGTCCTCGTCCTTGTCCAAAGCATACGGAGCCTCGCAAAACTTCATCTCGCAAAGGTTGACCGTCTTGTCTTTGCGGTAAATGACCAAATCGATTTGCGAACCCTGTTCGTCATCGTTCCCTGCCTTCATCCAAGCAAATTCCTCAGTCAAAATCCCGCTGATGCCCAATTTGGTTTTAATTTGTGCAACATGCTGCAAGGCCAACATCTCAAATGACAATCCCGCCCAAGCATAAAACGCCTGTGTGCCTTGAATCGACGACCAATAATGCGCCTTTCTTGCCTTGTCGTCCGCCAAGAAATGGAAGTAAAACAAAGTGAAGAAATCAAGCAACTGATAGCGTTTGCGCCGTGCATCGACTCCAATCAGGTCGTATTTTCTGATGAAGCCGCAAATTTCAAGGTTTTTGAGGATTTTCGAGAGCGAACCTCCAGAGGTAATCCCCGAATCCTTAAGGATTTGCTCGCGCGTCAATCCGTTCCTGTTCTTGCTCATACAGGTGACAATCTTCACGTAATCCTCTGAATTTCTGAACAATGACGCATACAAATTCCCAAACTCATCCGCAAATGCAGCATCTTTGTTGAAAAGCAGGGCATCCACATTTTGGCTCAAACTCTTCGAGGCATCGAACATGCTCAGATAGAACGGGATGCCGCCAAAAATCATATAAGCCTCGGCCACCTCGTAGCGCGACAAATTCATCCCCACGCTTTGCAGCATTTCCTCCGACTCGCTCAAGTTGAAAGGCCGCAGCAAGAGGCGTTTCGTAATCCGGTTGTGCAGGCCGCCATGATTGTTGATGAGCTTGTCCATAATCCACGACGACACGGAGCCGCATACGATGAGCATGATGTCATTCCGCATCGAGGCCCAGCCGTTCCAGAAATGTTCGAGGGCTGAGATGAAGCCTGAGCGAGGCGTGTCCATCCAAGGCAGTTCGTCCAAAAGGATGACTTTTCGGCCTTCGCCAAGCGACAGGAGATAACGAATCAAAAGGTCGAAAGCGTCAATCCAATCCTTGGGCTTGTCGGCAATGCCTTTGTCGTATAATTGCAAGGTTTTGAAGAAATTTTTCAACTGTTTTGCTGTCTTCTCGTTGGCCAATCCCGCCACGGAAAACACCAATTCTTTCTCGAAAAGTTGTTTCACCAAAAAGGTTTTGCCCACCCTTCGGCGGCCATAAACTGCCACAAATTCAGCCTTGTTGGAATGGTAAAGCCGCTCCAACTCTCGGATTTCCGCCTTTCTCCCAATGATGTTCTCTTTCATGGTTTGTCGTTTTTATGCGGCAAAAATACGAGAAAATATGTTATAATCAGCCATAAGTCGGAAAAATTTTGAGTTATGGCTGATTATAGGAGATAGCAACATTGCCAGGACAGCTATCGTGCAACGAGAACTTTTTTTAAGGCCACGCCGCTTGCGGTTTCTATCCTGATAAAATACAGCCCTTCGCCGTGCTTGCCGAAATCATATTCAAACACATAACCACTGGCACCGCCTTCGTCAATGATTTGACCGAGCGTATTACTGATGGTGATATACTTCAAGTCTTCCATCTCAATAGTAATGTTGCCACTGGAGGGGTTGGGATAAACCAAAGCTAAAGCTTCGTTGTTTTCACCTATTGTAGTAGCTGGAACAAAGGTGGCAGTAATCACTACATCAAACGGCGGCATAATAAAACCCCACATTGAAGTGGCCTTGCCGATTGGATAGACAAGGATAGTTTGTGACGAGTTGTTGGCATTGCTGACAATGAGCGAGGTCAATCTCATACCTTCATCAGGCGTAACTATTAATTGCACTTCTTCTCCTAATTCGGTATAACTGACCGAGGCACTCACATTGCCTCCATTTATATTGCCTTCATCTATGGTAACAGTATGAGGAGTGCAGTCTTCCTCAATAGAATTTACGCAGTTTACCCAATCCGAGGCTTCGTAAGCCTCTTTGCTGCCGCAGCGGACAATGAGATTAGGATAATCAAATGGAGAAAATTCTCCTTCAATTATTGGAGGAACAGTATTTAAGGACACCACGATATCCACGCCACAGTCCCAAAAAGAGCCTTCACCTATCTTCACTACAGAATTAGGAATAATAAGAGGACTTGTCAAACCATCACAGCCTCTGAAAGCCCAATCACCAATCGTAACCACAGAATTGGGGATGATAAGCGGACTCGTCATGCCTTGACAGTCAGTAAAAGCCCGATTGCCTATTGATGTCACCGAATTGGGCATAATCGTGTTTTTGCATCCATTAATCAGTGTATTTGTGGCAGTTTCAATTATGGCATTGCATCCGTTCCTTGAATCATACACTGTATTTTCTGAATCTACAATAATATATTCGATGCCGTCACAGCCCCAAAAAGGACTTTCTCCAATTGAAATTGTTGAAGCTGGAATAGTAAAGGAACCATTTACACCTGTGCAATAAGCAAAAGCCCATTTGCCAATAGATGTAACTGAATTTCCAAAAAAGAATTCTCCAGAAAACCCCTCACAAGTTGAGAAGGCCTCTTTTCCTATCGTTTTTACTGAATTTGGGATTACTAAAGGGCCTGTGAAACCGCAACCTCCGAATGCTCTATTCCCGATGTATACCACAGAATTGGGAATGTTCAATGTGCCGGTAAGTTCTTGACAATTCATAAATGCCTCATCTGCAATGCCCCTTGTTCCTTCTTCAATATTCACTGAACCGCCAACATTCCATTCCCCTCCCAAACACCATCCATCTAAATAATAAATATTGTTGATTTCATGCCACGCAAAAGTATTAGAAAATGCATCGGGCCCTATGGAAACAACGGAATTTGGGATAGTGATGGAAGTCAAGTCCATATTACAAAAAGCATATGTGCTAATTCTGGTGACGGAATTCGGTATGTTATATGATGTCGCGTATTTGCCTCTTGGATATTGCATCAATGTGTCCATCCCATGAGTAAACAAAACTCCGTTTTCTGATTTATAATGTTCGTTCTGAGAATCAACATTAAACGATGAAAAATAACTATCCATGAAAGCCCTTTCTCCTATTTTTTCAACATGGCTGGGGATATTTAATTCCCCGTAAAAACCGAAACAATATGAAAAAGCATCTGCTCCTATTTTAGTTACAGCATTAGGAATGATTAGTTGTCCTGTAAAACCTGTACATACAGAAAATGCCCCATCACCAATTGAAACCACCGTGTTTGGGAGGAGTAATTCTCCTGTAAACTCATTACCGTCAAAAGCCCAATTACCTATCGATGTCACGAAAGAAGGCAAAATTAATGAGCCAGTAAAGTTGCATTCAGCGAAAGTATAGTCTTGAATAGATGTCAAAGAAGCAGAAAGAGATAAAGTGCCCGTTAAACCCTCGCATTGGGAAAAAGCAGCTTCTCCAATTGAAGTCACGGAATTAGGAATAACCAAATCTCCCGTAA
>ONVP01000060.1 GCA_900321315.1 uncultured Bacteroidales bacterium | reverse complement strand
ACAAAAGAACAAATAGAAGAAATTGTCGTTGGAATACGGATTCGACTTGATGGACAGCAGAAACGAGATGACGAAACCCGCCAAAAGCAACAGTATGTTCTTGATACTCACCTTCTCAATCCGCTTCATCACATACACCACCGAAGCAATGATCAGGCCGATGAAAAACGACCATGTATAGACTTCGTAGGATTGCAGCGTTTTTTTCAGGAAGATGGCCGTCAGAATCATGCCCGCAAAAAGACCTATCAACAAGGTGAGCAGAAACTTGATGTCGGTGCGATGCGCGAACTCGCTGACTTCGCCCTTGCGGAGATACCTGAAATTCTTGTGGTTCAACGACTTGATGGCATTGACGAACCGTTCGAACACGTCCAATATCAGCGACACCGTTCCGCTCGAAACGGGAAACACATTCACCGCGCCCATGATCATGCCCTTGATGAAAACCTTTATCGTCAGCCACAATTTCAGCATCTTTGTCTTGATTTTGACTTCCAAACGCAAAAGTACTACAATTATTGTTGCCAAATAGGATTGATTCGAGCTTGCTTGAAAAAAAATTGCTGCTGCCCTAAAAAAACTCTAACCGAACCCGTCCGAATCGCTTTGGCGATTCAGTTCTGACAGATTCGGTTAGAGGCCAAAAGCCGTTATCGGCTTTCAGGCTAATCTTTGCGCTTTTTGCTGAAGGCGTAAGCTGCTCCAAGCCCAAGCAGCACGGCAATGCCGCCGCCTAAAGGGGTGTCTGCATCTTGGTTGCCACTTTCATTGTGGTTGGGGAGGAAGGGGATGTTGCCCCTGATACCGGCGGCGCCGTAGTATTCCTCATCGGAAACGTAGCCGCGCTTGAACAAACCTCCGCCGTATTCGGCAAAGGCGGCAGTGCTCAGTCCGAGCACGATTGCGATTGTCATTATTGTTTTTTTCATCGTTGTTATGTCATTTTGTTTGTTTATACTTGCTTGCTGTCGTAATGTCGGCAGAGGTTTTCACCGCCTGCCTAATATCCTGTCGCCCCTACGGGGCTGGCCTATCGGGGGCGATGTACCCGATGTCGGCAGGGGTTTACACCGCCTGCCTAATATCCTGTCGCCCCTACGGGGCTGGCCTACCGGACAATCTGGTTGGGCATCCCAGGATTGTAGGGCTGTCGTATCACGGCAGCCGCCATTGGGTTTCATGGCAGCTGCCACGGTGTGACAGCCCTACAGTTCCCAATATTATGGGATGACGATTTTTTGTGTCCGTATGTCGTTGCCCGAAATCAAACGCAAGACGTACACGCCTGCGGGCATTCCTGCTGTAGAAACGCACCGCGTGCGTCCATCGTGCGAAACAATCACGCGACCCATCACGTCCACCACCTGTAGGGACGCATCGAATGCGTCCGCTGTAATGACGATTTCGCCGTTGCCGACATACGCAAACGGAATATCATTATCGTCGTCCCCGCATACGAATACGAGGCGGAAACGCGAAGCATAGTCCGTCGTCTTGGCCGTGAATGTGTATTCCGGCATGGCCAGCAAATCCACATCCGCACCCGTCAGGTTGTCGATGAGGTGCAGATAGGCCAAGTCCATGCCTTTGATGTTCACGTTGAGGGTGTATGTGCCGTTTTGGGCGGTCTTGAAGCTGACGGGCTGTTCGTTGCCCTCGGCGACGACAACGGCCATGTCCTGATTACCGTTCTTGACAAAAATGCGCGTGTCTTTCTCTTTCAGCGTGAGTTTCTCTAAAGGCTGACCGTCATTCTTCACGATGAGGCGGTCGATGAGTTTGCCGTTCTCAATGATTTCCAATTTGATGCGACCAGTTTTTGAGGTTCCGCCTTTCGCTCCATCATTGAAAGTGAGGAAAGCACCTTCAGCCGTGGCTTTAACGAAGAAACCTTCGGCTGGTTTGAGCGGGCTGTCCACGCTGATTTCACTAACGATAAGGTTGTCCTTAGCCTCGTTCATGCGGTAACACTCGTCTGCCAAGTTGTTGCCCGTGTAGGCTGTCACATTGTGCGCAAAGGGATTGCCCACCAGGTTGAAGCCTTTCAGTATACCGTCAGTACTGGCATAGCTCAACGGAAGATTAACCATGGCATTGCTGGCCTTTAGGTCGCCAACAAAAGATAGTGTAACCGGACTGCCTTCCGTCCCTTGTCCCCTAAAAATGGTGTTGGCTCGCTCTGTGGAAGTCTCCATATAATAATTCGTCCACGTCATGTCATAAGTGTCATAATCCCTGTGCGCATGAGCCGTTCCTATAAAACCACAATCATGGCTTTGCCACTGGACTGGATCATTCTGCCAAGCACCATTATTCCTTTGGAAACAGACGAGGATATTGCTCACACCATCCCAAACAAAACTGTCTTCATTGAATACGAACTCATTCCAGCCTATTTCTGGTGTCATGGCACCTGTATAAACAAGCGTCATGTCGTTTGTGGTATGGCTTGTGGATATGAGTTCGCTTTCTGAGATGTTGGCCATCCAAATGCTGAGGTTGCTCTGCAAAAAACCAGTACTGAAGGTGACATACCAACTGAGGCTGGAAATCTTTCCGTCCGCAAGTCCTTTGCTTGCAAGTTCTTCGGCGAGGAAAAGGTTCTCGCCAATACTATTATCATAAAGTGTATAAAATGGGAACTTATCAATTGTGTTGGTGCCATCTCCAATTTGCGATTGAGAAGTCGAGTTGCCATACAAATAACCCTTTCCGTTTTCAAGTGCAGTAAAGTTGTTCTCGGCGAGTTTCTGGTTTATCCAGTAGTGCGTTGGCTCATCGTAATAATACAAGTCGTAGTTGCCAGCAATCAGATTATTGACTTGCGAAACACCAACATCATCCGCCAAAGGTGAGGCCAACAGATGCCAGCCGTCGCGCTCGCCTTCGGTGTAGGGTGAAATGTTTTTTTTGAGAGTGGCCTGAACTCCGTCGCTGGTATGGACGAACTGTCCACCGTCCTCAACGGTGATGGATCCTTTAGAGGACATTACGATACTGCCAACTTCAGCCAAGTATCCATTGGGAATCACGGCTTTAGCCACGACGACCACATCGCTGCCCGCTGCGGGAACCTCCCCTTCTGCCCAACATTCTGGATTGTTCCAATTACCATTTATGGTAAAGACACTACCCGAACACATCATGTTGAAGTTGCTGAAACCGCCCCAGCCGATGCTTAAATAGGCTTCCTCGTAGCCACACGGCACATTTACGGGGATGGTATTATCGATTCCATGGAACACTTCTGAACCCAAAGTTGGTGGCACGCTCGACAAGGATGTAATGGAAGTCAGGCCTTCGCATAAATAAAACGCCCCTTGTCTGATAAAAGTAACAGAAATAGGAATTGTAATTGAAGTTAGGTTGCCACAATTATAAAACGTCCAACCTTCGATGATAGTCAAACCAATGAAATATTGCAATTCGTCAAAAGAAGAGATGATGGAGTTGTTGTTGAATGCCTCCCCCAGGTTTGTCACGGCGGCGGCTTCGGCGTAGCTCAGCTCGCCGTCGCCGTCGGTGTCCCAATTGGCCACGCAGACGGCTTTCACGTTGTCGTCGGCGAAAACGATGGGGTCGGTGCTGGCAAAGTGGGCCACCAAATCCATGTCGCCCTTCACATGGAAAGTGTAGGGGTTCTCTGAGGAAACCACAGTATTGTCAATTTCCCAATTGCAAAAGACCCAACCTTCGTTGGCCGTAGCCGTCACTGTGCAAGACGAGCCGCCCTCAAACGAGCCGCCGCCCGTCACCGTTCCGCCTTCGGCAGGGTTGGCCGCCACGGTAACCGTGCCATCGCACATCCCATGTATGTTGCTGAAACCACCCCAGCTGGCACTGATGTAGTCGTCGACATTGTCGCAAGGCACAAAAACAGGGATACTCTTGCCCACTCCGTCGAAGGTGTCGGTGCCCTGATCGTCGCCCACGGTCGGAGGCTCTTCGGCCATCACCGTAATGCCTGTCAGTCCCCAGCAGCCTTGGAATGCACGGCTGCGGATATAACGCACCGAACTGGGGATGACAAGCTCTCCTGTAATACCACCGTATTCACTGCCATTATAGAAAGCGCCTCTCTTGATTTCTTCCACAGAATTGCCCAAAACAACGGTGCAATTGGGCGACGAATGGGATGCGAAGGCAAAGCGTGGAATCTGAGTTACGTTGTCGCCTATGACAATTTGCTGCAAAGAGGGGTTGCTGTAAAAAACCATGAAATAGCTGCCTGTCTCTGGATTGTAACCCATGCTTTCGCAATCAATGGCGTTGAAATGGATGGACGTGAAGTTGTTTCCTGCAAATGCCTGCATCCCAATGATTCTTATATTCTCAGGTATCACCAAGTCGCCGGTAAAATAATAGCAATCCCTGAATGCATGGTCAGGGATTACCTCGACATTCTCGCCGATATTCAAGGTGGTAAGAGCCCCGCAGTATTGCACCCAACCGACTTCTGGAAGGCTGCAATCAGCGGCATTGTAATTCAAGGTGGTGAGACCATCACAAGACTCAAAGGCGTCAGAGCCAATGGAAGCCATGTTCTCATGGATGGTGAGCGTACCAGTGTAGGATGTTCGGTAAAAGGCATAATCACCTATGGTGGTTACTGTGCTGGGAATGGTGAGTTCGCCGGTAACAGAAGAGCAATAACTGAAAGCATTGTTTCCAATGGTGGTCACCGTGTTGGGGATGGTGATTGCCGTAAATCCACAAGAGGAAAAAGCCCAGTCAGGAATGGTGGTCAGATTTGCGTTAATGGTCAGCGAACCGCCTTGGAAACAGCTGGCGAAAGCCCCTTCGCCGATTTCAGTGACCGAAGCCGGTATGGTAAGGCCTTTGTCGTTGAACGGAACTTGCTCAAAAGCGTGTGCACCGATAGTCTGCACGTTCCTCAAGGTTAGGTTGCCGTTGAACTTGCTATTATAAAATGCCCAATCCCCAACCGAACGGAGGCTGTTGGGGAAAGCAAGGTTTCCTGTCATACTGGTACACTCGGCAAAGGCATATTCACCAATGGATTGAAGCTGTGAATTGGTGGTGCTGCCGAAATTCAGCTGCGTGAAGCCAGTACCTTCAAAGGCGTGAGCGCCTAACGAGGTCAATGCGGTGGGCAGGGTAAGCCTACCTGTCATGCCTTTACAATTATAGAAAGCGTATTCGCCAATTGTGGTAAGTGGGAACGAAGACAGATTCAGCGGATTAGCTGTAATCATGGTAAGGTTATAGAAAGCATAAGCGCCAATGGAGGTCACAGAGTTAGACAAGGCGAAACTACCGTCAAAATAGCTTTGGTAGAAGGCATGGTCTCCAATTTCGGTAACGGAGTTGGGAATGGTAAGTCCGCCGCCAGTACTGCCAAGATTCGCGAAAGCGTAGCTGCCGATGGTGGCAACAGACCCACCAATGATAAGGTTTCCGTCGAATCCGGAGTTGTCGAATGCGTGGTTCCCAATTGACAGTACCGAACTGGGTATGTCAATGTCGCCATACATGTCTGTACAGTCAGCGAAGGCATAGTCGCCGATGGCAACGACAGCATATTCATCGCCTTCGTATTCAACGGTTTCAGGAATCACCAGTTCGTCGGAGGCCGAAGTGCCGTCGATGTGTCCATCAAGGCTCACCATGGGTGGGTCGGTACTCACGATGGTGTAAAGTAGATTGTCGGCCTCGAAATCATAGGCCAACACATTCGTCATTCCTGCCACTCCCAGCAGCAGGATGAGCAGGACAGCTCGCAGCGTCCTTTTCTGAAGTAAAGTTTTTACTCTCATTGTGTATTGATTAAAGGTTTGTGTTTTCGTTTTCCGTTCCCGACAGGGCAAAAAACAACGAAGGCTTTACTCTATTTCTCTAAGTTGGTAATGGAGGCCTTGGACTGCCTTACACGACAACTTCACGAGTAAAGCCCACGTGAAAAACACATGGGCATTGGCTTACTCGCTTGTCGTGTACAGAAAGTGTCCAAGTTTCCATTACACAAGCTATTAAGCTAACGCTATTTCTTTAAATATGCCTTAGGGGTCGATGTTATTTCATTGGTGGTTTTGTTTGGTTAGACTTGATTGTTATTGAGTGAATGAATAAGTCAAAGTGCAGCCACCTTCCCAATTGTCTTACGAAGCGAGGATGCTCGCCAACCCATACGGCTGACAAGTGTCGAAAAAGTGACTCTGTCATGAACTGGCACTTCCAATTGATAGGTGTCCAGTGTTGGATTCTCATCTTCAACAAGTTCGGAATCATCAAAGAAATATCCAACTTCGGGCAGCATGTTTTCGGTAATGTCCTGTTGCTGCAACAATAGCGCAGCCGTCAATGTCCCTTTTTGAGCCACAACAAGATAGACCGCATTCTCGACTTCAGGATGAAGATAGGCATCACGAAGGTCAAGCTGCCCTCCAACGAAAGCCATCAGTCGCGGCTCGGAAATCTGTACACCTATATACTTGCAGCCTTCTTCTCCTGCATTGTCAAACAAAGTGCAAAGGTAGCGCGTACCCATAGCGTCGATTGCTACAAATATCTGCGGAATATCATAATATTCAATGGTTTGCATCAAAGTAAGCGACCTCATAATTCCAACATTTTCAGATTAGACATTTCGAAAGATTTCGTCCGCCACCATGTATAATGCGAGCGGTGAGCACCTGTTTGCTTCACCACGCCGTCCGTCGGATTCAACATCAAAGCGATGATACCTTGGAATCGCTTGAACACAGGCAGCTTCAGATTCTTTCGGGCTTTGGTCTCATTGTCAATGACAGAAAGCCCTACAGCCATTGGCAGTTGATCGCCCCAATTCCGTTCAGGATCCTTTTCTGCATAGGAAAGAAAATCCTCTCCGCTATATGTATCAGACTTTTGCGCCAATCTATAAAATGGATGTTCATGGGCAACCAAAACCTCTTCAGGCGGACACCCAGAAGGCATTACACAAGACCATTCAGGACGATATTGTATAATATACTCACCTATTTTGGATGAAATCAGCATTGGTTGTCTTTTGTTTTCGTTGGCGAAAGTATGAAAAATGATTTGCGGCGGCAAAGATAAGGTTTTTTCGAATGCAAGAAGGTCTGTATTGCGAAAAAAACTACCTTTGCACCAAATTCCATCCCATCATGGCAGAACAAAAAGCAGAAGAAAAACTCATTTTCCCGCAAAACTTTGACATCAAGGTCATTGTGGCGGCCCTCATCCCCATCGAGGAGAGCAAGGCCAACATCAGCCGCGTGTTCAGCGAATGCAAGGCCGTGCACAGTTTCGTGAGCGCAAGAGCCAGTGCCAAAGGCAATTACATCACCTACACCTACAACATCGACCTCGACAGCCAAGCGCAGATGAACGCCGTTTACGACGGCCTGAAAAACATCCCTGAAATCAAGTTCGCACTATGACAAAAGCTTACGACATAAGGATTTACGGACGTGTGTTCAATGTGGGCTTCCGGCGCTATGTGCACCGCCACGCCGTTGCGAACAATGTGGTGGGCTTCGTGGAAAACGACTACGCCGACGACTGCGTCCACATCGAGGCCGAGGGCGAGGAAAAGGATTTGGACCGCTTCACGCTCCTCTGCGGCGAAGGCACACCTTATTCATTAATAACAAACATGAAAATCAAAGCGATTCCGGCGACGGGAAAACATGATGGTTTTCAACAAATTAGATAAAAAAATGGGCAGACACGTGGGTCAGCCCCAACAATTCAACAATTCAATCACAATGATAGATTTCTCCAAAATCCTCTTTTTAGACATCGAAACCGTTTCGCAAAAAAAGACCTTTGAGGAACTGGACGAGCGGATGCAGAAATTGTGGGCGCACAAGTCCGAACAGATTGCCAAAGGCGACGAAAACGCCACACCCGAGTCGCTCTACGAGCGCGCCGCGATTTACGCCGAGTTTGGCAAAATCATCTGTATATCAGTGGGTTTCTTCAACGAAAACCGTTTTCGGCTGAAGTCGTTCTACGGCCACGATGAGAAGGCACTGCTGACCGAGTTTGCCAACATGCTCGACCGTTACTACGCCTTCCCCGAAGCCCAACTCTGCGCCCACAACGGCAAGGAGTTCGACTTCCCCTTCCTCGCCCGCCGCATGATGGTAAACGGCATCAAAATCCCTCGTGTTCTGCAAGTTGCAGGCAAAAAACCATGGGAAACCAACTTCATCGACACGATGGAACTCTGGAAGTTCGGCGACTACAAGACCTTCACTGCCTTGGACTTGCTTTGCGCCATCATGGACATTCCCACGCCCAAAGACGACATCAACGGGAGCGAAGTGGGGCGCGTGTATTGGCAGGAAAACGACCTTGAACGCATCAAGACCTACTGCCAAAAGGACGTGTTGGCCATTGCACAACTCCTGCGCCGCTTCAACTACCTGCCGCTCATCACGGAAGACCTCGTGGATTACACCAACTGACCATGCACATCCTTTCCAAGTCCACGTATATCAAGGGTTTGCAGTGCGAGAAAGCTCTGTACATGCACAAAAAGCACCCTTATCTGCGCGACAAGCTCAGCATCGAGCAAAGGGCTAAGTTTCAGCGCGGTACGGATGTCGGCGTGTTGGCACACGAGTATTTCCCCAACGGCATCGACATGAGTCCGAACTCACCTTCACAGTTCCCGAAAAGGGTGCAAGAGACGATGGAAAACCTCGATAATCCTGCCGTAAACGTAATGTATGAAGCTGTCTTTCAGCACAATGACACGCTCATCATGCTCGACATGCTCGTCCGCGACGGCGACCGTTGGCAGGCCATCGAAGTGAAGAGTTCGTTGCGCCTCAGCGACACCTATTATAATGACGCCGCGCTGCAATACTATGTCTTGAAAGGCTGTGGCGTTCCGCTCAGCGACTTCAAGCTGATGTACCTCAACGCCGATTATGTCAAAGATGGCCCAATTGATGTGAAGCAGCTGTTCAAGTTGGAGTCGGTGTTGGATTATGTCATTGAAAGAGAGGATTTTGTGTCGAAAAACGTGGAGCGGCTGAAAGCTGTGGTCGGGCTGCCACATTCGCCAGTGGTCAATATCGGGACGCAATGCCACAACCCCTACCCTTGTGATTTTCAGGGACATTGCTGGAAACATGTGCCTAAAAACAGCTACCTGTTCACCACGGCGATGGACGACGAAACGCTGTTCCAAAACTACTTCAACGGTGTGAACAGCAACGCCAAGATGCTCCAGCAACTCGCCCCCGACTCGGAGGCGGCTCACCAAATTGATGCCTTGGAAACCAACTCGTATTATGTTGATTACAAGACACTTTACTCCTTAAAACCACAACCTGAGCCGAAGTCAGTGGCCTACCTGAACCTGCTGTTGCACCGTCCCGCCGTGCCCGAAATCGATGGGACAAAGCCTTACGAAGAGATGATTCTGGCCTTTGCACTTCATGGTGAGCACGAGCCAGACGGCGTTTCTGTTTGGGACTGCTTCGAAGACCACAACCTCTGGAAAGAATCCATTGATTTACTGATAAATAAGTTATCAAAACACGAACTTATCGTGTGTTTCACGCCACAAAACCTGACCACTACCCTGCTTCGCCACGAAATCATCCGCAACCGTGTAGTCGGCTACAAGGTTTTCAACCTGTTCGACATCCTCCAGCAGGCCCATTTTTACCATCCCGCCATCAAACGCGGATTCACCTTGCAACGCCTTTCAGGGGTCTTGTTTCCAGCGACCAAACTGTTCGAACACAGCAGAATAATCCTCGAAGCTACGAGCCAAGACCTGATAGGTTATCAACAGGCCAAGGAAGACTTAATCATTGAAAATGAAGTTGTTGCAAAAACTTATCAACACTTTTTCAAGTAGTTGATAACTTATTTTACTCAGCACGTTGAGGGCGGGATTTAATTCGTAATTTTGCCCACTCAAATACAGACAATCATGCCTAACGATACCTTGACTGCGCGTCGTCCTTTCGGCGACCTCGCCAAAAGAAATATTGCAACACCCGAACAATTATTGGCCAATCAAGGCCGAATTCCTCCGCAAGCCACTGACTTGGAAGAGGTTGTGCTTGGTGCACTGATGTTGGAAAAGGAAGCCGTCAATGAGGTGATCGACATCCTTTCGCCTGAAGCCTTTTATTTGGACAAGCACCAGAAGATTTTCGCGGCTATCAAGGGGCTTTTCGGAAAGTCGGAACCTATTGACATTCTGACCGTTACCAACGAATTGAAGTTCCGCGGCGAGTTGGAAATGGTGGGTGGAGCCTACTACATCTCGAAACTCACCAACCGCGTTGTTTCGGCGGCCAACATCGAGTATCATGCCCGCATCATCATGCAGAAACACATTCAGCGTCAGCTGATTATGATTTCCTCCGACATGATTCGCGAGGCTTTTGAAGACACCTCCGACGTTTTCGACTTGTTGGATAAGGCCGAGAACAACCTGTTTCAAATCAGCGAGAACAACCTGCGCCGCAGCTACGACTCGATGCAAGACCTTGTTAGCAAGGCCATTACGGAAATACAGAACGCCAAAAACACAGACGAAAAACTGCGCGGTGTGCCTTCGGGCTACAATGCCCTCGACAAAATCACTCAAGGCTGGCAGAAATCGGATCTCATCATCTTGGCCGCACGTCCCAGCATGGGTAAAACGGCCTTTGCACTCAATTTAGCCCGCAACGCCGCCGTCAATTTCAATCGGCCTGTGGCATTCTTCTCCTTGGAAATGTCGTCAGTTCAATTGGTTACGCGCTTGATTTCGACAGAAACCTCGCTCACCGCCGACAAGCTCCGCAGCGGCGACCTCGCCGATCACGAATGGCAACAGTTGAACACCAAAGTCACGCCGCTAACCGATGCGCCCATCTTCATCGATGACACACCGCAGCTCTCCGTGTTTGAGCTTCGCGCCAAGTGCCGCCGACTGAAACAGCAGCACGACATACAGATGGTTTTCATTGATTATCTGCAACTTATGACCGCAAAAGGCGACAAAGGCTTCAGCCGCGAGCAGGAAATCAGCACCATCTCGCGCTCGCTGAAAAGTTTGGCCAAAGAACTGGAAATCCCCGTGCTGGCGCTTTCGCAATTGAGCCGTA
>ONVP01000270.1 GCA_900321315.1 uncultured Bacteroidales bacterium | reverse complement strand
CGGGGGGAATTCCAGTTTCCCGGAGTTCTATTACGGGCTGGATATCAACTTAAGCTACAAGAACATCGGTTTCCGTGCCAACATCCAGGGACTTTGGAATTACAGTGTAAACCTTTCCACCACAGGTATGCACAGACCGCTTATCAACGGCGCGAATCTCTCTGAATACTATTGGGACAACTGCTGGAAACCCGGGGTGGAATCCGCTATCTATCCCAGGCCTACAATAACCGGCAGTTCGAACAACTACAGGGCGAACAGCGTGTTTATTGCCGACAGGTCATTCGTGAAGCTCAGGAATGTGGAACTCTGGTACAATCTGCCCGGGAAATGGCTGAAGAAAGTAAAGATCGACAACGCCCGCCTGTTCATCAGCGGCCAGAATCTCTTCACGCTGACAAACATCAAAGTCCTCGATCCTGAAGTACTTGATGCCGCCTATCCTTTGTTGATGACATTCCAGACAGGCCTCAGCCTTTCATTCTAAAAAGGAGGAACGATGAAAAAAATATTTGCACTCATAGCATTCGGAAGTCTTCTGGCAAGTGCCTGCACTATGCTGGACTACAATGAGTATTCAGGCTACGACAAAAAAGATGTCTACACAAGTTTCGACAGAGTAAAGGCGTCTTTGACAAATATATATGCCTATATCCCATCAGCCTACGGCACGATAGACAACGCGATGCGCGCCGCGGCCTGTGACGAGGCGGTATTTGTCAACCAGCTTCATGAATTGCTGGAAGAGCGGATTTTCAGTAGCATTGATCATGGCGACGGGTTCGTCATAGACCCAGCCCTTCGAACCGTTCAGGCTGATGACGTCGCCTTCCTTGAACTGCTTGTCGCCGATCTTCACGATGCCTTTTTCGAGGTCGATCTTCACGGCGTCGCAGCCCACGATGCAGCACTTGCCCCAACCACGGGCCACGAGGGCGGCGTGTGAGGTCATACCACCACGGGCGGTCAGGATACCGTCGGCGGCGCGCATACCTTCAACGTCTTCGGGGTTGGTTTCTTCGCGGACAAGGATGTTGTCAATCTTTGCGGCACGGAATTCCTTGGCCTTCTCGCTGGTGAGGGCGATGCGACCGACAGCGCCACCAGGACCTGCGGGCAGACCTTTGGCGATGACGGGGTGCTTCTTCTCGTCGGCAGCGTCGAGGATGGGGTGGAGCAGCTCGTCGAGTTGGTCGGGGGTGAGGCGCATGACGACTTCCTTCTCGTCGATGAGGCCTTCCTTCAACATGTCGAGGGCCATCGTCAGAGCGGCAACGCCAGTGCGCTTGCCGACGCGGCATTGCAGCATGTAGAGCTTGCCATCTTGGATGGTGAACTCGACGTCGAGCATGTCGTGATAGTTGTCTTCGAGGATGCGGCGCACCTCGCAGAGTTCCTTATAAGTTTCGGGCATCGAAGCCTGCATAGAGGGCAAGTGCTTGTTTTGCTCATTTTTAGTCTCGTCGTTCAACGGGCTGGGGGTGCGGATACCAGCCACCACGTCTTCGCCTTGGGCATTGACGAGCCATTCGCCGTAGAACTGGTTGTCGCCAGTGGCGGGGTTACGGGTGAATGCCACGCCGGTAGCGGAGCCTTCACCCATGTTGCCGAACACCATGGCCTGCACATTGACGGCAGTACCCCAGTCGTCCGGAATGCCTTCGATGCGGCGGTAGGAGATGGCCTTCTTGCCGTTCCAGCTCTTGAACACGGCCTTGATTCCGCCTTCTAATTGAGCTTCAGCATCGTCGGGGAACTCGGTGCCCAACACTTCCTTGATGCGAATCTTGAATTGTTCGGCCAAATATTTGAGGTCGTCGGCGGTAAGGTCGGTGTCGCTCTTGTAGCCTTTTTCCTCTTTATAGTTGTCGAGCATGTCGTCGAGTTGCTTGCGGATGCTCTTGCCGTCGGCGGGTTCGATGCCCTCGGCCTTTTCCATGACGACGTCGGCGTACATCATGATGAGGCGGCGGTAGGAGTCATACACGAAACGTTCGTTGCCACCAGTCTTCTTAATCAGGCCGGGGATGGTCTTGGAGCAAAGACCGATGTTCAGCACGGTGTCCATCATGCCGGGCATCGACTTGCGCGCGCCCGAGCGGCAGCTGACGAGCAGCGGGTTGTCGGGGTCGCCGTACTTCATGCCCATGATGCTTTCCATGTTCTTCATGCCTGCGTGGACCTCGTCCATCAAGCCGGCGGGAAGTTGGCAGTTGTTCTTGTAATAGTCGGTGCAGCACTCGGTTGTGATGGTCAAGCCAGCCGGAACGGGCAGCTTGAGCAAGCACATTTCGGCCAAGTTGGCGCCTTTGCCGCCCAACTCGTTCTTCATCGAAGCATTTCCTTCAGCGGTCTTTCCGCCAAAGGTGTAAACGTACTTTGTCATTGTTACTTGTTGTTTATTAGTGATTTAGTTGAAATTCAGTTCGTCCAAAAAAGAAACTGCAAAGATAGTGATTTATTGAAAACGACCGACATTGGAAGCGGATTTTTTTTGTTGAAGACCGTCACAAATAGGCTGGCGTGCAGCACGGGTTTCGCTAATATGCCTTGTGCGACAGGCGTGATACGACAGCCCTAAAACCCAATAATAAACAACGATTATTCCGGCCTCCTGAATCGTTCCCCCGTCTGCTCAATCACGGCCTTTTTCCATGAATCGGGATAGCCTGGCTGTTGCGGTCGGGCGGGATAGCCGTAACCGTTGCGCTTGAACTCGCCGTTTTCTTCCTGTTTTACGTTGCTATCCAAATACTTCACTAACAGATAGTTGCTCAATTCCTTCCATCGTGCCACGGTTTGGTGTCCGGCTTGGTTGGAGAAGTCGGTGAGGTAATTGATGGCCTGCTTCGGGTCTTGCCCGTAAAGGTCCAAGGCGAGTTTGTCGGTTTCTTTCACTTGCTCCTGATAGCCGTTTTCTAATTCGTTCTGCACCTTTTGGATGTCGCCGATGACCCTATTATAAAATAGGTATTTGAAATGCGCCAAGCGGTTGAAGACCCAGAAGGCGGCGTTGTCGCTGTAGGTCAAAATGTCGCCGTTGCCCACGCGGAATTCAATCGGCACTTCGCTGATGGAGCAGTAGAAGGGTGTGTAAACCGTTGAGTTCGTGTCGTCCACACCAAACCAGATGATGCCGCCAATGGGGTTGGGCAGCCAATTTCTGCATTGCGCGATGAAGGAAAAACCTGTTTGCACCACTTCGATGCTGCGCTCGTTGAGATAGGGCTTGCCCTCGTGTTCCCAATAGAGCGGATTGAAGCGAAACGGCGAACCGAAAGGACCGCCGCCCACGTCCAAGGTCTTGTCCAATTCCGTGCCTTGGAAATGGTCGCGGTGGAAAGCCATCATGTCGCTGAGGCTGACCTTTTGCTTCGGCTTGACATACAGCGGCATACGGTGC
>ONVP01000105.1 GCA_900321315.1 uncultured Bacteroidales bacterium | reverse complement strand
AACTGGAAAAAGGAAGGCGAACACTACCATTTCAGCCTTGAGTCGGGCCAGGGCTACCTCTACGCCAACAGCGAAAATGTCACGCTCAACTTTGTGGGCACGCCCTACGCGGGCAACGGCGAGGTAGCCTTGGTGAGAAACGACGACGAAAGCACCCACTTCAAAGGCTGGAACCTCGTGGGCAATCCCTTCACCGAGCCTGTTTATGTCAGCAAGCCCTTCTATGTGATGAACGCTTTAGGCACCGAGATTATCGAAGGCGGCGACAACAACACCGCAACCATCGCGCCAATGGAAGGCTGCTTCGTCATCGCCGACAGCGACAATGAGACCTTGATTTTCTCAACCCAAGCTCTTTCCCAAGCGGCGGAAAGACTCAGCCTCAACCTCATCGAGGCCGTTGAGCCGACCCGTGGTAACAGCGGCCCTTCGACAAGCCCAGTGGCCACCGTCATCGACCGCGCCGCCATCTGCTTCGGCGAAGGCTATGCCTTGCCCAAGTTCCAGCTCAACCCGAACAGCACCAAGATCTACATCCCGCAGGGTGGACAAGATTATGCCATTGCCTGCATTGGTAGAGACGGTGTGCACACCGTCTTGGAAAATAATTCAGGAAACGGTTCGAAAGACGTTGCGCGCAACGTCTCTACAAGCGTTCCCGTCAATTTCAAGGCCGCAAAAAACGGCACCTACACACTGAACGTGAACGTGGAAAACATGGATTTGGATTACCTGCACCTCATTGATAACCTCACCGGCGCGGATGTGGATTTGCTGGGAAACGCAAGGCATCGCGTCTCTACATACACTTTCACCGCTAAAACAACGGACTATGCCTCGCGTTTCCGCCTCGTGTTTTCCAAGGATGCGAATGTGGACAATGGCGATGATGCGCCGTTTGCGTATACCAGCAACGGGAATATCATCATCACGGCGGACGCACGCGGTGCGTCCCTACAGGTGGTGGACGTGATGGGGCGCGTGTTGATCTGTAGGGACGCATTGAATGCGTCCGCTACATCATCCGCCATATCCACCACGGGAATGCCCGCAGGCATGTACGTCTTGCGTTTGATTGACGGCGATTCCGTCAGGACACAGAAAATTGTGATACCATAAACACGGATTTGTAGGGCTGTCACATCGTGGCAGTCGTCATGGGTTTTCATGGCAGCTGCCATAATTATGACAGCCCTACAACCTGGGGATACACCACCATCTTGTCCGGTAGGCCAGCCCCGCAGGGTTGTCCTCCAAAAGTTAATCCTCCCTTCACACAACAAAGGTAAGAATTAACCTTGTACGAATTACGCTGCAAACTTAAAGAAAGGGCGTTTTTGGGATTTTTTAATGAGTTTGCCGCCCATTCACCAATTTTCCGTATCTTTGCAACTCAATTTAGTACAAACCATGAAAGACCACTACAAAGAATATAAACAGTTGAATCTCACTGAAACAGCCAACGAGATTCGTGAGTTTTGGGAAGCTGACAACACTTTCCAAAAAAGCCTCGACAGCCGCGACAAGGACAACGCCTTCGTCTTCTTCGAAGGTCCGCCGAGCGCCAACGGTGTGCCCGGCATCCACCATGTGATGGCACGAAGCATCAAGGACGTGGTGTGCCGCCACCAAACCCTGAAAGGCAAACATGTAGTGCGCAAGGCCGGATGGGACACCCACGGACTGCCCGTCGAACTGGGCGTGGAGAAGAAACTCGGCATCACCAAGGAAGACATCGGCACGAAAATCAGCGTGGACGACTACAACCGCGCCTGCCGCGAGGAAGTGATGAAATACAAGGACCTTTGGGACGACCTGACCCGCAAAATGGGCTATTGGGTCAATCTCGACGACCCCTACATCACCTTCACCAACGACTACATCGAAACTTTGTGGTTCTTGTTGAAAGACTTGTATAACAAGGGATTGCTTTATAAAGGCTATACCATCCAGCCCTACTCGCCCGCTGCTGGCACTGGCCTCAGCTCGCATGAATTGAACATGCCTGGCTGCTACCGCGATGTGAAGGATTTGACTTGTGTGGCGTTGTTTAAATTGAAAAATAATGCGCAGCTGCCACAATGTGACAGTATTACATACGCCATCGCATGGACGACCACGCCTTGGACTTTGCCGAGCAACACCGCCTTGTGCGTTGGCCCGAACATCGACTATGTGATGCTCAAGACCGTGCATCCTTACACCGAGGAGCCTTGCCAAATCATCATGGCCAAAGCCTTGGTCGAAACGATGTTCAAGGAAGCCCCCGAAATCGTCAAGGAGTTCAAGGGCAGCGAATTGGTTGGCATTGAATATGAACAACTTATCCCTTGGGTCAATCCGGGCGAAGGTGCCTTCCGCATCATTCCGGGCGACTATGTCACCACCGAAGACGGTACGGGTATCGTCCACATCGCTCCCACTTTCGGCGCCGACGACAAGCGCGTGGCCTTGGCCGCGGGCGTTCCGCCTTTGCAGATGATCGACAAGGACGGCAAGCCGCAGCCCATGGTGGACCGCGCAGGCAAGTTTTTCGCCATCGAGGACCTCGACCCTGAGTTTGTCAAAAACCAGATGGATGTGGAGGCCTATCGCCCCTTCGCCGGTCAGTTCGTGAAGAACGCCTACGACCCCACCAAGACCGAGAAGGATAAGTCCTTGGATGTCGATATCGTCGTCATGCTCAAGGAAAGCGGCAAGCTCTTCAAGAGCGAGAAGCACACCCACAACTACCCGCACTGCTGGCGCACCGACAAACCCGTGCTGTATTATCCTTTGGACAGCTGGTTTATCAAGACTACAGTATTGAAAGACAGGATGATAGAACTCAACAAGACCATCAATTGGAAGCCCGAGGCCACTGGCAGCGGACGTTTCGGCAACTGGCTTGAAAACTTGGTCGATTGGAACCTCTCGCGCTCACGCTATTGGGGCACACCGCTCCCGATCTGGCGCACCGAAGACGGCAAGGAAGAGCTGTGCATCGGCAGCGTCGAGGAGCTTCGCAACGAAATCGAAAAGTCCATTAAGGCGGGATTCATGACAGAAAATCCTTATGCCTCAGACAATTACAATAAATTTGACCTGCACCGTCCCTATATCGATGGCGTGGTTTTGGTTTCCGCAAGCGGCAAGAAGATGTTCCGCGAGCCTGACCTCATCGACGTGTGGTTCGACAGCGGCGCCATGCCTTACGCGCAATACCACTACATGGGCAAGGAAGGCCAGTTGGGCAAGGACGTGTTCCCGGCAGACTTCATTGCCGAGGGCGTGGACCAAACCCGTGGCTGGTTCTTCACCTTACACGCCATCGCCACGATGTGCTTTGACAGTGTGGCCTACAAAAACGTGATTTCCAACGGTTTGGTGCTCGACAAGAACGGCAACAAGATGTCAAAACGCTTGGGCAACGCCGTCGATCCGTTTGGTGCCATCGAGAAATACGGTGCCGATGCCGTGCGTTGGTACATGCTCACCAACTCGCAGCCTTGGGACAACCTGAAATTTGACGAGGCCGGAGTCGATGAGGTGCGCCGCAAGTTCTTCGGAACCTTGTACAATACCTACGCCTTCTTCGCCTTGTACGCCAACATTGACAAGTTCGACTACAGCCAAGCCGACATCGACATCAAGGAGCGCCCCGAAATCGACCGTTGGATTCTTTCGGAACTCAACTCCCTGATTATCACCGTCGATGAGGCTTACGGCAGCTATGAGCCTACCCGTGCGGGTCGCGCCATCTCCAACTTCGTCGATGCACACCTCAGCAACTGGTACGTGCGCCTCTCGCGTCGCCGTTTCTGGAAGAGCGAAGACAATACGGACAAGCTGTCGGCCTACCAAACGCTCTACACCTGCCTTGAGACCGTGGCACGGCTCATGTCGCCCATCGCGCCGTTCTTCAGCGAACAAATCTACCGCGACTTGAACAACGTGACGGGTCGCAACAAGACCGAATCGGTGCATCTGGCCGACTTCCCCGTGGCCGACAAGTCGTTCATCGACAAGGCTTTGGAGGAACGCATGGAAGCCGCACAACTCATCTCGTCGTTGGTGCTCTCGCTGCGCAAGAAAGCCAACATCCGTGTGCGTCAGCCCCTGTCGAAGATCATGATTCCCGTCGCCAACGAGGAGATGAAGACGCAAATCGAGAAAGTGTCGCACCTCATCAAGAGCGAGGTGAATATCAAGGAGATAGAGTTCCTGTCGCCGGACAACAACATTCTCGTCAAGAACGTGAAGCCCAACTTCAAGACTTTGGGCAAAAAGTACGGCCGACAGATGAAACAGATTCAGGCCTACTTCGCCAACATGAGCCAAGACGAGATCCACGCTTTCGAGAAGAACAACGGCACTCATTTGGATGTTGATGGCGTGGATGTTGAGCTGACTCTTGAGGATGCCCTGATTTCGACGCAGGACATTCCCGGCTGGGCCGTCACTTCGCAAGATGACCTCACCGTTGCTCTCGACATGACCATCACCGACGAGCTGATGCAGGAAGGCCTCGCCCGCGAAATCGTGAACCGCGTGCAAAACCTCCGCAAAACTGGCGGCTTCGAGGTCACTGACCGCATCGAACTGCTCATCGAGAAGAACGAAAAGACCGATACCGCCGTCGAGCGATTCGGCGACTACATCTGCGCTGAGACCTTGGCCACCATCACGAAGGTGGACGCCTTGGACGGCGTGGAAGCCGAGGAACTCGTTGAAGGCGTGAACGTTAAATTGATGATTAAGAAGAAATAAAAAGAAGAAATGTAAATAACAAATGCAGAATTAAGAATGCAGAATTAAGAATGCGGAATACAGAATGCGGAATGCGGAATAGGCAAAGCCCTGCATCGCATCGCGATATTCCGAATTCAACATTCCGAATTAAAAATATACGACCATGGAAAAGAAAGAACCCCAAGTGCGCTATTCGGATGAAGACCTCGAGGAATTCAAGGCCTTGCTTCTGGAGAAATTGGACCAAGCACGTGCCAGTTTGGAGACCTTACAGGCCAACCTCTCTGGCGGAGAACATAGCACCGACGACACGGCCCCGACTTTCAAGGTGTTGGAAGACGGCTACGCCGTGGCGCAAAAAGAGGAAAATGCAAAGCTCGCTGCCCGTCAGGAGAAGTACATCCACAACCTCGAATTGGCATTGATGCGCATCGAGAACAAGACTTACGGCGTGTGCTGCGAGACAGGAAAACTCATTCCCAAAGAACGCCTGCGCTGCGTGCCCATCACCACGCGCTCGCTTGACGCCAAACTGAAGAAAAGGTGAGCAAGCAAGGCAATCGCGGCCTGTTATGGTCGTTTGTGGTGATTTTTCTCGTTTTGCTCTTCGACCAGATCCTCAAGATTTGGGTCAAGACGAGCATGACCTTGGGCGAGGAAATTCCCGTCATCGGAAATTGGTTCAACCTGCTGTTCATCGAGAACGAGGGCATGGCCTTCGGCTGGATGGGCGGTGGAGGAACCATGAAGCTGGTTTTGAGCCTGTTCCGAATCGTGGCGGTTATCGTCTTGTTCATCGTCATTTTCCGTCTGTCGAAGAAAAACACCAAGTTCGGCGTGCTGTTTGGCATCGCCCTTATCACGGCGGGCGCGTTGGGCAACATCATTGATTGCGTGTTTTACGGGCGCATGTTTAGCGAAAGCACCTTCCAACACGTGGCCACGATGTTTCCCGATGGCGGCGGCTATGCCGGATGGCTGCACGGGCGTGTGGTGGATATGCTTTATTTCCCCATCATCGACGTGGCGAGGGAAAACGCCACGTGGCTGCCAGATTTCTTTTTCGGTCCCGACAACCATTTCATTTTCTTCCGGCCCATCTTCAACTTCGCCGATGCCGCCATCACGACCGGCGTGTTCTACATGATTCTTTTCCAGTGGAAGTGGCTGAAAAGCATTAATTAGGGAACCAAAAGAGCCAATGCTTTCTCCCGATCGAGTTCAAGCTGGGCTTTCAGTTCAGGAAGGCCTTCGAATTTCACCTCGTCGCGGATTTTGTCGATGAAGCGGACGGTGATTTCCTCGTCGTAGAGGTCGTCGTCGAAACCGAACAGATTCACTTCCACCAACATGTCGCCTTCGATGCGGTCGCCTATGGTGGGTCTGTGTCCTATGTTGGCCATGGCCCTGTAAGTCAAACCCTTATAATCGACCCAACAGGCATACGCGCCGCCACGGTTGAAAAGCATATATTCTCGCGGCAGTTCCAGATTGGCCGTCGGGAAGCCGATGGTGCGCCCGATTTCGTTGCCTCTCACAACTTTGGCCGTCAGGGAATACGTATAACCCAAAAGCCGGTTGGCGCTTTTCACGTTGCCCACGGCGAGGGCGTTGCGAATCTTCGTGGAACTGATGGCTATATGCTCAACATCCTGAGCTGCAATGCGTTCCACTTTGAAATTGTATTTCTTCTTCAAGTCGGTAAGCAGGTCGAAGTCGCCCATGCGGTTTTTTCCGAAGTGATGGTCGTAGCCCACCACGATATAAGACGGCTTGAGGTTGTCTATGATATAGTTCTTGATGAAAACCTCTGAAGGTGTGCGCGAAAACTCACGTGTGAAATTGATTATCAATACGTTGTCTATACCAAACTCCTCAAATTTGCGCAGTTTTTCTTCGGGTGTGCAGATGAAGCGCAGGTTGGAGCTGTCGATGTTGAGCACCTGACGCGGATGCGGGCTGAAAGTTACCACAACCGACTGTCCACCAACGCTTTGCGCCAACATTCCCATTTTTTTGAAAATGGCTTGATGGCCAAGATGCACACCATCAAAAGTGCCAATGGTGACCACGGCGTTGGGAATGTTGCGAACTTCTATGATATTGTGAAAAACATTCATTTTCTAAAAAACTGATTTACAACATATTGTGCTATTTGAACGGCATTAGTGGCGGCACCTTTGCGGATGTTGTCGCTCACAATCCATAGGTTGAGGCCATTTTCGATGCTGAAATCGCGGCGGATGCGGCCCACGAAGACCTCGTCTTTGTCGAATGCGCTGACGGGCATGGGGTAAAGGTTGGCGCTTGGGTCGTCATGCACCGTCACGCCAGGCATGGCCTCCAGCAGCTTCCCGACTTCTTCAAGAGTGAAAGGCCGTTCCGTTTCCACATTGACGGCTTCGCTGTGGCCGCCCATGACCGGCACGCGGGCCGTCGTCGGGGACACGCCGATCTTCTCGTCCCGCAGGATCTTGTGGGTCTCGT
>ONVP01000096.1 GCA_900321315.1 uncultured Bacteroidales bacterium | reverse complement strand
TATCTTTGTTTCCTGCATGACCTCTGAAGATGCGGGTCGGGGCGAACTCGCCAAGCTTGTGGCCCACCATGTTCTCCGTCACGTAAACCGGGATGAACTTGTTGCCATTGTGCACTGCGATGGTTTGTCCGACAAAATCAGGAGAAATCATGCTTGCTCTCGACCATGTCTTGATGACGGTTTTCTTGCCGCTTTCAACGTTTTCCAGCACTCTCTTCATGAGTTTGTAGTGGATGTATGGCCCTTTTTTAAGTGATCTACTCATAGTTTGGTGATTTTTTCCTGATTAGTTTACTTCTTTCTTCTGTCGATGATGTACTTGTTCGATGCGGCCTTCGGCGAGCGGGTCTTGTAGCCCTTGGCCGGCAGGCCCTTGCGTGAACGCGGGTGACCGCCTGAGGCACGGCCTTCGCCACCGCCCATCGGGTGGTCGACGGGGTTCATGACCACGCCACGGTTGTGCGGACGGCGACCGAGCCAGCGGCTGCGGCCTGCCTTGCCCGACTTCTCAAGGTTGTGGTCGGCGTTGGAAACCGAGCCGATGGTAGCCTTGCAAGCTTGGAGGATCATGCGGGTTTCGCCCGAGGGCATGCGCAGGATGGCGTACTTGCCATCGCGGCTCATCAGCTGGGCATAGCTGCCGGCGCTGCGGGCCATCTTGGCACCTTGGCCGGGGCGAAGCTCGATGTTGTGGATGATGGTGCCGAAGGGAATCTCGCTCAGGAAGAGCGTGTTGCCCACGTTGGGCTGGATTCCCTTGCCTGAGAGGATCTCCTGCCCGACCTTGAGGCCGGCGGGGGCGATGATGTAGCGCTTCTCGCCGTCCTTGTAGAACACAAGGGCGATGCGGGCGGTACGGTTCGGGTCGTATTCAATGGTCTTCACAACGCCCGGAATGCCATCCTTGTCGCGCTTGAAGTCAATGATTCTGTACATTCTCTTGTGGCCGCCGCCTCTGTAGCGCACGGTCATCTCGCCGCTTGAGTTGCGGCCGCCGGTGCTCTTCTTGGGGCGAAGCAGCGACTTTTCGGGCCTGTCGGTCGTAATCTCGTCGAATGCGCTGATAACTTTGAAGCGCTGACCCGGTGTTGTCGGTTTATATTTCTTTAAAGCCATGATCAGATATTGCTAAAAAAGTCAATTGTTTGTCCTTCTTTCAAAGTCACGACGGCCTTCTTGAAGGCAGCTGTACGGCCGGTGATGACACCGGACTTGGTGTAACGCGACTTCTTCTTTCCTGCGTAATTCATCGTGTTGACAGCCACCACGTTCACATCGTAGAGCTTTTCGACGGCATCCTTGATCTGGTACTTGTTGGCGTTCTTGTCCACGATGAAGGCGAACTTGTTCAGCTTCTCGCTGATGGTGGTCATCTTTTCCGTAATGACGGGTTTCTTTATGATAATCATCTCTCTAACATTTTAAGGTTAAAACTCTCTGTTCAAGACTTCCCCGATAGGCTGGATGGCGCTCTCGGTGAGGAAGATCTTCTTGGCTTTCAGAATATCATAAGTGTTCAGGTTGCGGGCCAAGGCGACCTCGGTGCGCTGGATGTTCCTTGCAGAAAGGATGACGTTCTGGTTAGGCTCGGCGAACACGAAGAGGTTGCGCTTGCCGTTCACGTTGAACGTGTCGAGCACCTTGATCATTTGTTTGGTCTTGATGGCGTCGAACGTGAAGTCTTCCAAAACCATGATGGCCTCGTCGGCGATTTTGCTTGACAGGGCCGACTTGCGTGCCAGCACCTTGACTTTCTTGTTCAACTTGAAACTGTAGTCGCGGGGCTTGGGGCCGAACACGCGGCCACCGCCTCTGAGCAGGGGCGACTTGATGTCGCCGCGGCGTGCGCCGCCCGTGCCCTTCTGGCGGAAGAGCTTGCGGGTGCTGCCTGCGATTTCGCTGCGTTCTTTCGACTTGTGGGTGCCTTGACGTTGGTTGGCGAGGTATTGCCTCACCGCCAGATACATGACATGTTCGTTAGGCTCGATGCCGTAGATGGCGTCGTCGAGCTGAACCTTGCGGCCAGTATCTTCGCCTTTGATGTTATAAACTGTTAGCTCCATCTCTCAATCTTTAAATAACCGTTCTTGTGGCCTGGGACTGCGCCCTTCACCACCAACAAATTCTTCTCGGGGACGATCTTCACGATCTGGAGGTTCGTCACCTTCACTTTATGGTTGCCCATTTGTCCGGCCATGCGCAAGCCCTTGAACACTCTCGAGGGATAGGCGCAAGCGCCAATTGAACCCGGCTTCCTCATACGGTTGTGCTGGCCGTGGGTAGCCTGACCAACGCCATTGAAATGATGGCGTTTCACTACGCCCTGGAAGCCTTTACCTTTGCTGATGCCGCTGACATCAACAAACTCGCCTTCCATGAACACATCGACGGTGAGCGTTTCGCCCAATTGTTTTCTGTGGCCTTCTTCGAAACGCGAAAACTCGCGCACCAGCTTCTTAGGCGTCGTGCCGGCCTTGGCGAAATGGCCTTGCTCGGCTTTCGGGGTGTTCTTCACCTTCTTCTCGTCGTAGCCTAACTGGATGGCGCTGTAGCCGTCTTTCTCCATTGTTCTGACTTGGGTGACCACGCAGGGGCCTGCCTCGATGACGGTCACGGGAATGAACTTCCCTGCGTCGTCATAGATGTTGGTCATCCCAATCTTTTTTCCTAGTAATCCTGACATGCTGTCTTGCTTTTAATTGTTTGTACTAGATAGGTTTAATTACAATTTGATTTCTACTTCCACACCGCTGGGGAGCTCCAGCTTCATCAGTGCGTCGATCGTCTGGGAGGTCGAGTTGTAGATGTCGAGCAAACGCTTGTAGGTCGAAAGCTCGAACTGCTCTCTCGATTTCTTGTGGACGAAGGTCGAACGCAAGACCGTGTAGATCTTCTTGTTGGTCGGCAACGGGATGGGACCGCTGACGATGGCTCCAGTCGACTTGATGGTTTTAACGATCTTCTCGGCTGACTTGTCAACCAAGTTGTGGTCGTGCGACTTTAATTTGATTCTAATTCTCTGGCTCACAATAATTATAATTTATTGAATTTCTTTTTCTTAAACGAATAACAATCCTTTTGCTTTCTTGATGACCACCTCGGCTATGGCTTCGGGGACGGGGGCGTAGTGGCTCAACTCCATGTTGAAGTTGGCCCTGCCCGACGACAGCGAGCGCAGCGAGGTGATGTAGCCGAACATCTCTGCCAACGGCACGTCGGCCTTGATGACCTGGAAGCCGATGTTGGCATTGACTTCGCGCAACATGGACCTTTTCTTGTTCAAATCGCCCGTGACGTCACCGATGTAGTCGTCGGGGCAATGTATCTCAACTCTCATGATCGGTTCCATCAGCACGGCACCTGCCTTGAGGCCGGCTTCCTTGAAGGCGATGTGGGCGGCGGACTCAAACGAGAGCGCGTCGCTATCGACCGCATGGAACGACCCATCGGTAAGGGTCACTTTAAGATTCTCAACCGGGAATCCGGCCAACACGCCGTTGGACAAGGCTCCCTTGAAGCCTTTCTCCGTGGCTTGGACGAACTCGCGAGGTATGGCTCCGTTCTTCACTTCATCGACAAACTGCAAGCCTTGGACACCTTCATCGGCTGGACCCATTGTGAACGCGATATCGGCAAACTTACCCTTGCCACCGGTCTGTTTTTTATAGACTTCACGATGCTGAATTGTTTGAGTAAAGGCTTCCTTGTATGCGACCTGCGGACGGCCCGAGTTGACTTCGACGCCGAACTCTCTGTGTAAGCGGTCCATGATGATATCAAGGTGCAGTTCGCCCATACCTGACAATATGGTCTGGCCCGAATTTTCATCGGTGTGCACGAAAAGCGTCGGGTCTTCCTCAACCAGTTTGGCCAAGGATTGGTCGAGCTTTTCCAAGTCTGCGGTCACTTTAGGCTCAACGGCGATGTTCACCACGGGTTCGGGGAACTTGATGTTCTCCAGCACTAATGGCTTGCTCTCCACCGTCAGGGTGTCGCCCGTGCGAATCAGCTTGAAGCCGACCGCTGCGCCGATGTCGCCCGCCGAAATCTCGTCCAGCGGGTTTTGCTTGTTGGCGTGCATCTGAACGATCTTGGCAATGCGCTCGCGCTTGCCGGTGGATACGTTCAGCACGGTCTCACCCGACTTCAACGTTCCGGAATAGACGCGGAAGAAGCACAGGCGGCCTACGAAGGGGTCAGTGGCAATCTTGAACGCCAAGGCGCAGAAAGGCTCCTTGGGGTCGGCCTTGCGCACTTCCTCCTGCTCGGTCTTGGGATTGACACCTTTCACGTTGTCGATGTCCAAGGGACTGGGCAGGTAGTTGACGATAGCGTCAAGCAGGGGCTGCACACCCTTGTTCTTGAACGACGAGCCGCACAGCACCGGACAGATGCGCAGGTCAAGCGTAGCCTTGCGGATCTGGTCGATGATTTCCTCTTCGGTGATGCTGTCAGGGTCTTCCATGTACTTCTCGAACAACTTCTCATCGTCTTCGACGGCGCCCTCGATGAGTTTGGTGCGGTATTCCTGCACCATGTCTTTCATGTCGTCGGGGATTTCCACTTCCTCGAAAACGGAGCCGTTGTCTTGCTCTTCCCATGCGTATGCCTTGTTTTTGACCAAATCGACAATGCCGACGAAGTCGTCCTCAGCGCCGATGGGCAGCTGTATGGCGACGGGCGTAGCATGCAGGCGCTCCTTAATCTGGTCCATGACCTTGAAAAAGTCGGCACCGGCGCGATCCATCTTGTTCACATAGCATATACGCGGAACGTTGTATTTGTTGGCCTGGTGCCACACGGTTTCCGACTGAGGCTCAACACCGCCGACGGCGCAGAAGATGGCGATGGCGCCATCGAGGACGCGCAACGAGCGCTCCACCTCGACGGTGAAGTCAACGTGGCCGGGCGTGTCGATGATGTTGATCTTGTAGGCCTCATTGTTGAGGTGCCAGAACACCGTTGTGGCTGCCGAAGTGATGGTGATGCCACGTTCTTGCTCCTGAACCATCCAGTCCATGGTGGCGGCGCCGTCGTGTACTTCACCGATCTTATGGCTGCGTCCCGTATAATACAGAATACGCTCCGTCGTCGTCGTCTTGCCGGCGTCGATGTGTGCCATGATGCCGATGTTGCGCGTCAGGCAGAGCGGGTTCATATTATCGTGGACGTTTTGCATAACTATCTCAACCTTAAACGTTTAGAATCTGAAATGCGAGAATGCCTTGTTGGCATCTGCCATTCTGTGGATTTCTTCTTTTCTCTTGAATGCAGAACCTTCTTCCTTGTAAGCTGCCATGATTTCCGAAGCGAGCTTCAGAGCCATCGATTTCTCGTGACGTTTGCGGGCGTAGCCGATCAGGTTCTTCATGCCGATGCTCTGCTTGCGGGCAGGACGGATTTCTGAAGGAATCTGGAATGTGGCACCACCGATACGACGGCTTCTTACTTCCACTTGGGGGGTGACGTTGGCCAGGGCCTTCTTCCACACCTCAACTGGATTTTCGTTGAGCTTACTTTCAACGATGTCCATTGCTTCGTAGAAAATCTGATAAGCCAAATTCTTCTTGCCCTCGAGCATGATGTTGTTCACGAACTTCGTGACCTGCACATCGCCGTACTTCGGGTCGGGAAGGATAATTCTCTTCTTTGGTTTAGCTTTTCTCATGTCTTTAAGTCTTTCTGTTTTGACTAATCGTTATTTCTTTGCGGCTGTCTGTTTGGGTCGTTTAGCGCCGTATTTCGACCTGCGCTGGCGGCGGCCTTCAACGCCCGAGGTGTCCAATGCACCGCGGATGATGTGGTAACGCACGCCCGGCAAATCCTTGACACGACCTCCTCTGATCATGACAATCGAGTGCTCCTGCAAGTTGTGACCTTCTCCCGGGATATATGCGTTGACCTCTTTTTGGTTGGTCAGGCGAACCCTTGCCACCTTACGCATCGCTGAGTTAGGCTTTTTGGGGGTCGTCGTGTAAACACGCACACACACGCCACGGCGTTGCGGACACGAATCCAATGCAGGCGACTTGCTCTTGTCGATCAATTTCTTGCGCCCTTTGCGCACTAATTGTTGAATAGTCGGCATTTTTAATTTGTTAGGTTTAATGTTAGTTATTTAATCCGTTGATTAGGAATTACTTACAAACTCGTACCAAACTGGCCGAGGGCATTGCTTTTCAAGATGCAGTTAGGGAACACAATAAGCCATTGACGGCTTAGAAGTCTGTAAAACCCACGGAGCGACTTGTATTTTACGCTTGATTTGGCGTCGCTTCGTGCAGAAACCTATCACGTTTAAACTTATCAGGTTCCTAACTATATCATTTTCAAGGGCAAGCCCTCTTTCAATTCAGCGGTGCAAAAGTACGACATTTTTTGATACGCAGCACATTTTTTTTGAAATTTTCTTGAAAAATATCATCTTTATATTGCATCTTTTTGATATACAATGATTTAAAAGGAAAACAAAAATGAGTGGCGGAATGAAAAAAGCGTCTTCTCTGGCTCGTTGCAGCCTGAAAAGACGCTGGCTTGGCGGGAAAAAGCGGCTTCAATACTTCACGAAACGGTCTTCGCCGTTGCTCAAACCGAGCAGCTCGCTGCGTCCGAAGAGGAGAAACACTTGGCGTTCCCAGATGAGTTCCCAAAGCAGGCGGCTCACCCGAATCTGGTCTTCGGGGGCCAACTCGTCGTTGGTGTAGGTCGTCACGTCCGGACTGTCAAGAAGATGCTCATTGATGGCCATCTGCCGCAGTTGGTAGCACAGGTTGATGAAAGTGATGCCGTTTGAATCCTCGCGGCCTTCAATCAGGTGGAGGATGCGGTGCTTCAATGTTTCGTCGTTGAAGTTGAGTTTCACGGGATTTGCGTCGTAATTCATGTCGTTCAAGTTTTGATTGATTTTGCAAATTTACGGCTTTTTTCCGAATGCCGCAGCTTTTTTTTTCGCACCATATTAATAAATATGCACCGTTTTCGTAATTTTGCGCTCCAAAACGAGATTGAAATGGTAACCGAATTATTGATTGTGTGGTTCCTCGGCGTGGTGGCCTTCTTTGTGCTTTGGGCGGTTTTGCTCAAGGTGATTAGGCGGATTAGCCAACGGAAACAAAACAACGATCTGGAACAAGACAATGCATTAATCACAGAACAAGACAAATTTATAAATACAAAACCATGAAATACGACATCATCGTAATCGGCAGCGGCCCTGGGGGCTATGTGGCTGCCATCAGAGCATCGCAATTGGGCAAGAAAGTGGCCGTGGTCGAGAAGGCCGAAGTGGGCGGCATCTGCCTCAACTGGGGCTGCATCCCTACCAAGGCTTTGCTGAAAAGCGCGCAGGTCTATACCTATATTAATCACGCCGAGAACTACGGCATCAAGGTGGAAGGCGGAGTGAAGCCCGACATGGAAGCCGTCGTGGCGCGCAGTCGCGGCGTGGCCGACACCATGAGCAAGGGCGTGCAGTACCTACTCAAGAAGAACAATGTGGATGTCATCGCTGGTTATGGCAAACTAACCAAAGACAAGCATGTAGAAGTGACCGATGCTGTAGGCAATGTCACGCTTCACGAGGCTGACCATATCATTTTGGCCACGGGTTCCCGCGTGCGCGAACTGCCCGCCTTACCCATCGACGGGAAGAAAATCATCGGCTACCGTCAGGCTTTGGTCTTGGACAAACTGCCTGAAAGCATGGTTGTGGTCGGCTCGGGTGCCATCGGATCGGAATTTGCTTTCTTCTTCACCTCAATGGGCGTGAAAGTGACTTTGGTCGAATTCCTGCCCAACGTGGTTCCTAACGAGGACGAAGAAGTCTCCAAGCAAGTGGAACGCGCCTTCAAGAAGCTGAAGATGACCGTGATGACCGAAGCCTCAGTGACGCATGTCGATACCACGGGCGAAAAGTGCGTCTGCACCATCGCCACCAAGAAAGGCGAAAAGACCGTTGAGGCCGACATCGTT
>ONVP01000066.1 GCA_900321315.1 uncultured Bacteroidales bacterium | reverse complement strand
GCCGGTCATGGGCTCGTCGAGGACCAGGACCTTGGGGTCGGTGACCAGGGCGCGGGCGATGAGGGTCCTTCTCATCTCTCCGAGCGAGAGGCATTCGATTTCGCGCTGAAGGAGGTCCTCTATTCCCATTTCTTCAGCACGGAGGCGGATGAGCTCCTCCATGGGCTCGGTGACGGTCATGCCGCGGAAGACGTCGAGGCTGCCGAAGAAGCCGGAGCCGATGACCTCGCGGACGGTGGTGGCGGGGTCGAACTTGGCCTGCAGGTCCATGGAAACGACCCCCATCATGCCCCTGAGCTCGAAGATGTTCCACCTCTCCTGACCGAATAACCTGATGTAGTGTTCGCACTCGTCGTCGTCATAAGGGTATACGTCGCCCCTCAGAAGTTTCAAGAGGGTGGTCTTGCCGGATCCGTTGAGACCGATGATGGCCACGTTCTCTCCTGCATCGATATTGAGGGAAACGCGGTCCAGAATCCTGCGTCCCTCGCGGACGACGGAAACGTTCTTGAGTTCGAGTGCTTTGTCTGACATCTGCGTCCGAATCTGCTTCTCAAATTTATTTTTTTTAGTAAACAGGAGTGTAAGACAATGGCTCACGCCGTAGGACAATGTGCCGACATAGGTCTTGGCAACGCTTTGGGCGGGTTTGTTTTCTTTCGTGCAACTTGCAAAGCCGAACATCACGATGGCCAAGGCAGCCATCACAAAGGTTTTAATGCTTTTCATAGGGTTGAGATTTTAATTTGTGAATAATGTTTGATTTTCGGCTGCAAAATTAGGGAGCGTTCCAATGCTGTTTTATCCCCAAAAAAAGGTATTTTGGAGGCAGAAAATCCCCAAAAACGATTAGGGAAACGATGGTGGGGAGGGTGTAGGGCTGTCACATCGTGGCAGCCGCAAATCATCAATCACCGCTTTCTATAAAACCGATCCATTTCCCATTTCATGGGATTGCTTTGGATATAATCGGCAATGTGGTTCATTTCCGTCCAATTCCGAATGATATGGTCATGGAAACGCGGTTGCCATGCAAACGGAATGTCGTGTTCATTGGTGTATTTGGTGACGGCGGATTTGATACCACGCACCACCGACGGCAAATTCCCCGATTGCGGTCCATACCGTAGGGAGGCACCGCGTGCGTCCGCTGAAACATTGTCCGGCACATTATCTGGGGACACATTCGATGTGTCCCTACATACGGACGCATTCGATTCGGACGCATTCGATGCGTCCCTACAGGGGACAACGCGATTATATACAACGATTAGATGAACATGGTTGGGCATAACCACGAACATTGGGATTTCCACATCATTTTGGCGAATAACCGCCGTTTGTTCGATTTGTTTCGCCGTCCATTCCCCGATTTCCGACAATTCCATTTTACCATCAACCACATCGCCAAAATACAAATCATGGTTTTTCGTGCAAAAGGTCACGAAATATCTACCGCCATTGTAATCGTGCCATGGGGCACGCGGTGATTTCCGTTGTGGCAGATTGTATGGCATTGACGGTCAATTTTCTGCAAAGGTATTGATTTTTCGCTTAACAGAATAATATGGCAATAAACAAATTTGCGGCTGTCACATTGTGGCAGCCAATCTTAGTTTGGCTACCAAATTATCACTTTGGATGTTTTGTCGAGTAATATCTAATAGCAGATGTTTTATGAATAATAGATAATCCATTAACTATTAATTTTTTAATAAAACAACGCTTTATTCTTTCTTGTTCTGATGTTTCAACAAGACGCCTACTATAGGTTCTACAGCAAGAAGTTTCGTCTCGTTCTTTTTCAAATACAAATGAAAATGTTGTTTTCTTCTCGACACTATTTCTAATTTGACTAAATCCATCGTATTTGCTTAAGATTTCGGAAACTATATGAATCACATAATCGTCGTTTGTTTTCAAAGAAATACCGACCTCTTTCCAAATAAAATCACCATTTCTCGAGCCTATACCATCTTCGAATACAACAACGTCCATATCTTCAATTAAAGCATAGTAATTGTCTGGCATACTTTCTGAAGGTAGTTCAAATTTTGGGAATGGTTGATCATTTGCTGCCAAAAAGTTCCAACACTCGCATTGCTTATCAAGGAAATCAAAATTGATAGTATCAATCGAACACCCACTATTAATATGTCCATTAATCGTTTTTAGAATAGAATCAAGGAAGAAGAATAATCCATTCTTAACATAAAACGTATGAATAAAACTCTTATGAGGATGTTTTTTATACTCTACATCATCCCAATAATGATACGGATAAATAATCACTTCTATTTTATAAACATCAGATCGCCGAATGTTAGGAAAAAAACCATGAGAATAACCTTCTTTTGTTTTGTCGATTTCTATTGAAATGATTTTTATATTATCCCAAACAAATGGTGCTTTAAACCTTTCGTTTGTTTCAATTGAGTACATGCCCATTTCTAAAGGATCTGCCATAATGTATGGCATTAAAGGATCCCAACATTTTTCAAATGCGAGAAAGTGGTAGTTAGGATTAATTGAAATAACTTCATTCTTATGATTAATTGCAAGCATAGTATTAGAATCACTGGTATACACTTACATTTTATTTAAAATCGAATTTGCTATTCGAAAATCAGATTCTTGTCCGTTCCCTTGATGACTTGTTTTTGTGCCATAAAGTAGTATTTTTATCGTATTGTAATCACAAGCAAAATATATTCGAACACCTATATCTCGCAACCTAAGTTCAAAAACACCAGTTCCCCTATCGTCCTTACGAACAATTTTATATTTTGATTCTCGTGGATCATCCTTTGCAGGAAACAATAACCCACCCCTGCTTGCCTCTTCAAATCGTTTGATAATTCTATCTTTTGTGTTGTCATTGTTTATTTCATAATTCCACTGGTCTTTAAACTTGTCTGAAAAAACAAATCTTTTTCCTATTCCAGAAAAAAAATTCTTTAATGTATCTAATTGGTTTTCCGCCCGAGGTAAAAGTAGAGGCCTAATATAATCCGTATTATCCTTGTACCAGTTTTCAATTTTCAAGGGAGACTCTCCTTGTTCCGAAATAGTATCAAATACGTCAATATCCAAAGTATTGTTTCGTAATGGTTCTTCTATTGGAAGAGAGATTGCTATCATACCATTGTCAGATGCAACTGCAAGATATTGAGCATTGCGACCATTAAAAGAAAAATCTTTGTATAGATTGTTTGGATCAACAAAATCGTCCCATTGATTGCTTAATACAATTGCATTTCGGAATAAGGCATTCAATGCTGTTTTTTCATCTCGGTTACCATTGTAAGAAGAAAGAATGCTTTTTAGAGTAATCCCGCAGACTATGGTTTTCTCTGGGGTTTCACCTACTGCGAGAGTGTTGTTAATTTGTAAATTTTTATTATTCCGCAACCTCAAATATTCGCTCATCACATCATGAAATATGGTCATAATGTTACATGATGTCGTTTGGGGTAAACAATCGTTGAAATAAAATTGAGCCATAACACTTACAATAAAGCTTCAGAATTAATTAGGAATTGATCAAACATATCTTCTGGCCATTGGTTGAGAGATCCGTCATCAAACAAAGTCAAAGATGTCACTTGAGTAACATTCTGATCATCAAGTCTAAACCAATATGGTCGAACGTTTTGAGCGAATCCTTTATTCTGCTTTGCATAGATTCGAACTCCATCGAAAAAATGATCACTATGGGTCTCAACAACAATTTGAGCACCAACATTTACAGCGCGACAAATAAGCTCAGCAAGTTTTGTTTGCCCCTTGGGATGAACGTGTGCTTCGGGATTTTCCAACAACACTATGGAATTCTTTTCAATTACACCCATTAGTATGGCCACAATTACGGGCAATGTGTAACTTAATCCAAAACCCACATTTGTTGCTCTATGACCATTAAAGGTAGAAAAGGAAGCATCCATTTCTTTAACTTTTTGATAGTCGAATTTTACGTTTGGAGAGATTGCTTTTAACCAATATTGGACAAGAGGTCTAAACGATTTAATTTCATCATCAGAATCTGCTAAACTTGATGGCATTTGCAATAGATTTTCGTCGTTATAAAAATCAATGCATCGTAAAACATTTTCACCCAGAGGCCCAAGTTCGTGGTTGTCATAAAAAAAAGGTATTGATACCTGAGCACCATATCTGCTTGCAGAAATATAGATTATCTTTGGGAAAACATGTTGTGGCTCAGTTTGAAAATTCACAATTCTTTCTTCTCCATTGATTTGAAGACAAGAAATTAAGTCTATAGATTTGGATGCTTCATTTTTCAACTCTGACTGGGACCCATGTCCCGGCAAAAAGGCATCTTTTTCACCATTATCATATCTGCCCAAAATGCGAATAGCCTGTATGACAGAACTTTTACCACAACTATTAAGTCCTGTTAATATGTTAAGTCCTGCTAAAGGGATGTCTTGAAATATAATGGACTTAAAACCATCAATAGTTAAAGAAGTAATCATATTTTATTTATAATTATTAATCAGATTTCGAATTTTGGTATATCTGTTTTCTACAGATGTTTTTTTCATACTATCACGTGATATGTCAATGATAAATCGATCATCGCGTAAAATACTTTCATATTCTTTCATTAAATCATTCTTTGATTTAACAAGATTGTTGTATTCTGTTTCATTTAGTTGGGACAAAAGTACGCCCCATGTTTCAAATAAAGATTTGTTTATAGGAGTCCTTCGTTGTCCAGGACAGCTTTTCCTAAATGCATGTTCTCCAAACAGATTATATCCCCGACACATTGCAAGGATAAAATCCTTCTTGAGTTTGTCTGTGGATGTGATTAAAATATCATCTTTATTAACCTTCCCTTTAGCAATCAGTTTTTTGAAATCACGATTGTCAAGATTGGGTAATGCATTGATAATAATCATAGCTTCTGAAAGCCAGTTATCAATGTTATACGTCTTACCATATTTGAACGGATCTCTTAAATGGAATGCCAGAAACCTCAAAATTAGCTCCTTGTCCTCCATCCTATTATCTTTGACTGAACAGGTGGTAGCTGTTTTAAATTCTTTTGTTGCTGACAATTCATTAAGAAGGCGAGTCGCAGGTCCTCCGTAAAGAGCATTACGTATTTCTTGAGAAGTCAGTTGCATTCCCCCTGTATTAATACGTTTGAACACATTGAATTTGACCTCTTCAGGGGTAGATGGATCTATGATTACAAAGGTAAAATTGGTTTCTACAATTCGATTGTAATATTTGATGAGTTTCTCATCATGTTCTAAATCAATCATTCTTTTCCCTTCAAGTTCATCAGCACAAAAAGAAAGACCTTTTAAAGGGAAGCCTTCTCCCTTATGTGGAACTCTTTTGTTTCCATCTTGTATTCCATTTTTCGATAATTTATACTCAAGATACTCCTTCCCTAAAGTAAAATCACGAATAGCACTTATTCTCTGTAATCCATCAACCACGGTCCATCGTTCTGACGAATCTGCTGCAACATAAAACAAAGGGATGGGGATTTTAAGAAGTAACGATTCTATTAGTTGACATTTTCTTTCCATATCCCACACCTCTCTACGTTGAAAATCAGGATCCAATTTGATAGTCTGTTGTTCCAACCTCGTCATCAAATTAGTGACAGTTACAGACTTCGTGTTGATTGTTATTTGGCTAGGGTCAAAAGGATCTAAATCAGGATCTTCCTGCTCTTCTTCAACACCAGATAATTTTGAACTGATAAGTCTTTCTTCTAAAATGCTAATTTGTTGCTTAATATTTGCATCTAAAGAAAAAGAAGCATCATAGTGAATTCTATTATCATCACCTTCATCCCATTTTAAAACGACAGGTGGCTGATTGTCAACCATTAGATTAAATGTATTTCCATCTTTACCTAAATAAATGTTCGGAAGGTCAGAATACGGATTGATGGCTGTCATAATCGTTCTTTTTTCGGTTAAACATATTTTATCTAAAGGCTGGAAGGTCGAAAGGCCTTCCAGCCTTGATTATTATTGCAAAAGCAATATTCTTACTTCCCTTCGCTCAGCTTCTTGTAGCCTTCGTAGCGGAGCTTGGCGAATTGTTCGGTCTTGGCGAACAGTTCCTTGGCTTCCTCTGGGAAGGTCTTCAGCAGTGAGTTGTAACGGACCTCACCCATGATGAAGTTCTGGAAGTCGGCCCAGTTGGGTTCCTTCGAATCCAAGTGGAAGCCGTTCTGTCCGGCTTCTTCCTCGGCGGGGTTGAAACGCCAGAGGTGCCAGTAACCGCAATCAACGGCGAGCTTCTCTTCGTGCTGCGTGCGACCCATGCCGGTCTTGATGCCGTGGTTGATACACGGGGCGTAGCAGATCACCAACGACGGGCCCGGATAAGCCTCGGCTTCCTTGATGGCCTTGAAATACTGGGCTTGCGAAGCACCCATGGCGACTTGAGCCACATAGACATAGCCGTAGCTCTTGGCAATCATGCCGAGGTCTTTCTTGCGGACCTTCTTACCAGAGGCGGCAAACTTGGCGACAGCACCGGCAGGCGTAGCCTTCGAGGACTGACCACCCGTGTTCGAGTAAACCTCGGTGTCGAGGACGAGGACATTGACGTCTTCGCCGCTGGCCAACACGTGGTCGAGGCCACCGAAACCGATGTCGTAGGCCCAGCCGTCGCCACCGAAGATCCACTGGCTACGCTTGGCCAAGAAGTCCTTCTGGCCGAGCAGTTCGCTCTCGAGTGCGCAACCGTGGCAGGGGCAAATCTTGCTACCCGCAGCCTTGGCATCCTTGGCTTCTTGCAACTTCTGGGCGGCCACTTCGGCACCGTAGAGTTCCTTGCCTTGTCCGTTCCAGAAATCAACGCAAGCATCGATAGGCATAATGGCCTTTTCGAGGGCGGCGACGAATTCATCCGTAGCCTTGCGGTTGGCGATGGTGTCGTTGTAGGTGTTCAGCCAATTCTGCGTGGCTTCCTTCATCCAGTCGAAGACGGTCGTGTTCACCAATTCTTCAGCCTTCTTGCGGAGGCCTTCGCGAATCTTGCTGTAACCCGTGGCCATACCAAGACCGAACTCGGCGTTGTCCTCGAACAAAGAGTTGGCCCATGCCACGCCCTTGCCCGAGCGGTTGTTCTTGCAGTAAGGCGTTGCGGGAGCCGAACCGCCGTAGATGGACGAGCAACCTGTGGCGTTGGCCACCATCATACTCTCACCAAAGAGTTGGGTGATGGTCTTGATGTAAGGCGTTTCGCCGCAGCCGGCGCAGGCACCCGAGAACTCGAACAGCGGCTGTGCAAACTGGCTGTTCTTCACGTTGGCGTACTTGTCGATGAGTTCATCCTTGTAGGTGACTTTCTTCTGGCTGTATTCCCAGTTTTCGGTTTCGCCAAGCTGGCTTTCGAACGGTTTCATCACGAGGGCCTTTTCCTTGGCGGGGCACACGTCGGCGCAGTTGCCGCAACCCGTGCAGTCCATCACGGAGACCTGCATACGGAAGTTCATGCCGGCCATCTCCTTTGGCATCTTCATTTCGATGGTGTTCATCGAAGCGGGGGCGTTTTGCTTCTCCTCGGCGGTCATCACGACGGGGCGGATGGCAGCGTGAGGGCAGACCAACGAGCACTGGTTGCACTGGATGCAGTTGGCGGGCATCCATTCGGGGACGAGGGTGGCCACGCCACGCTTCTCGTATGCGGTGGTGCCAGCCGGGAAGGTGCCGTCAATGATGTCCTTGAAGGCGCTCACGGGCAGGTCGTTGCCGCATTGGGCCACCATCGGGCGCATCACCTTATTAATAAACTCGGGGTCGTTGTCTTTGTGCTCGAAGGCGAAGTCTGTGGTGCAGTTCAGGTTGGCCCACTCGGCGGGGATTTCCACCTTCGTGATTTCGCCACCACGATCGACGGCGGCATTGTTCATATTGACGATGTCCTCACCCTTCTTGCCGTAGCTCTTCACGATGAACTTCTTCATCTGCTCGACGGCGAGGTCGTAAGGAATGACGCCGGAAATCTTGAAGAACGCGCTCTGGAGGATGGTGTTGGTGCGGTTGCCCAAACCAATCTCGGCAGCAATCTTCGTGGCATCGATGATGTACATATTAATATGGTGCAAGGCCAGGTACTTCTTCACGAAGTCGGGCAGATGGTGCTTGGTTTCCTCAACATCCCAAGGCGAGTTGTAAAGGAAGGTACCGTTGTCCTTCAGGCCACGCAGGCAGTCGTACTTGCGCAGGTAGCTCGGCACGTGGACAGCCACGAAGTCGGGCGTACCGACGAGGTAAGGAGCCAGGATGGGCTGGTCGCCGAAACGCAGGTGCGAGCAGGTGTAGCCGCCCGATTTCTTCGAGTCGTAGTCGAAGTAGGCTTGGCTGTACTTGTTGGTGTTGTCGCCAATGATCTTGATGGAGTTCTTGTTGGCACCCACCGTACCGTCAGCGCCAAGGCCGTAGAATTTGGCCTCGAAGGTGCCCTTCGGCAGGATGCTGATTTCGGGCAGCAGCGGCAATGAACGGTGCGTCACGTCGTCGTTGATGCCGACGGTGAACTGGTTCATGGGCTTCTCGGCGGCGAGGTTGTTGTACACGCTCAGGATATGGGCGGGCGTGGTGTCTTTCGACGACAGGCCATAGCGGCCACCGATAATCAAAGGCTTGCACTCGCAGTCCTTGAAGGCTTCGACAATGTCGAGGTAGAGCGGGTCGCCGTTGGCGCCAGGCTCCTTGGTGCGGTCAAGGACGCAAATCTTCTTCACGCTCTTCGGCAGAACCTCCATGAGGTACTTCACGCTGAAGGGACGATAGAGGTGCACACTGACCAGACCGAGTTTCTTGCCGGCGGCGTTCTCGCGGTCAATGACGGTCTTGATGACATCGGTGATGGAACCCATGGCCACAATGACGTCGGTGGCATCGGCAGCACCGTAGAAGGTGAACGGGGCGTAGTTGCGGCCTGTAATCTTGCTCATTTCCTTCATGTACTTGGCCACGATGTCGGGCAACTCATCATAATACTTGTTCTGTGCCTCGCGGGTCTGGAAGTAGATGTCGGGGTTTTGGGCGGTGCCGCGCGTGACGGGGTGCTCTGGGTTCAAAGCCCTGTCGCGGTATTCCTTCAGGGCCTTTTGGTTGACGAGCGGACGGAGGGCTTCCATGTCGGCAGCCTCCACCTTCTGGATTTCGTGGGAGGTGCGGAAACCGTCGAAGAAATGCAGGAAGGGCAGGCGGCCTTCGATGGCGGCCAAGTGTGCCACGGGAGCGATGTCCATGATTTCTTGCACCGAACCGGTGGCGAGGAGCGCGAAGCCCGTTTGGCGGGCGCTCATCACGTCGGCGTGGTCGCCGAAGATGGACAAGGCCTGGGCGGCGAGGGCGCGGGCCGAGACGTGGAACACGCCCGGAAGCAGCTCACCGGCAATCTTGTACATATTCGGGATCATCAGCAACAGGCCTTGAGAGGCGGTGTAGGTGGTGGTCAGAGCGCCAGCCTGCAAGCTGCCGTGCACAGCACCAGCGGCACCGGCTTCGGATTGCATCTCGACGACCTTAACAGTCTCGCCAAAGAGGTTCTTCTGACCTTTAGCGGCCCATTCATCAACATACTCAGCCATCGGCGACGACGGAGTGATAGGATAAATGGCGGCCACTTCACTGAACATGTAGGCAACATGGGCCGCAGCCTGATTGCCATCGCATGTCAAAAACTTTTTTTCTGCCATTACTATTGTTTTAGAATTGAATAATTATGAATTAGTTGATTGATTTTCAGCATGTGGTCGAAAAGCTCAACCACACCAAATTTGGCTGCAAAATTAGAAATTCCGCTGCAAATAAACAACCTTATTGAAAAAAGATTTTTTTTGGCAAAAAATCACGATTTTTTGTTCGTTTTTTGAAAAAAATCGTACTTTTGTAAGATTTTTGAATAGAATATCAACATCAAATCAACTTTATTTTCAAACAAAAACTCATTCAAAATGAAAAAGTTAGTATTTACTCTCGGCATGGCTTGCCTCTTCATGGTGGCCTGCAACAACACGCCTAAGCAAGCTGAACAGCCTGCTGAGCCTGTTCAGGAAGAAAAGACCGAAGTGGTCAAAGAAAAGCAAGAATGCCCCATGGGTCAACTCATGAACGAGTTCACCAAGTGGGACGAGCTTGAAGAAAACGTCAAGGCTGACCTCAACGCCAAGGCCATCGCCATGTTCGCCGAAATGGACGCCAAAATGGCCGAAATGAAGGAAAAGGGCGAAGGCTGCGCCAAGGAATGCGAAAAGAAGTGCGAGAAGAAGTGCGAAGAAATGACCGCCGAACAAAAGGCCGAGTGCGAGAAGAAGTGCGCCGAAATGAAGGCCGAATGTGAAGCCATGAAGGCCGCTTGGGAAAACATCGCCAACCTCAGCATCGATGAGCAAAAAGACCTCATCATGAAGCGCATCGAGGGCATGAAGCAATGCAAGCACGGCGAAAAGGGCTGCTGCAAGGGCGAAGGCGAAAAGGGCTGCTGCAAAGGCGAAGGCGAAAAGGGCTGCTGCAAGGGCGAACAAAAGCCTGCCGAATAAGCAACGACACTTAAAACACAAAGAAGAGAGCCAAAAGCCCTCTTTTTTTTTGCTGTCCGTTTTCCCCTTATCTTTCCTTTTCAAGCCCGATGTTTCCATCTGGATTACAATTCGTTTTTTTTTTGCACGTTGAATCTATACAATCCAAAATTTTAGTATTTTTGCCCGTCGCAAAGTTGAAAGA
>ONVP01000110.1 GCA_900321315.1 uncultured Bacteroidales bacterium | reverse complement strand
CGATGCGGCCGGTCAGCACGAGCCCCGTCAGCGGGTTGCTCGCGATGGGGTTCGCGTAGTCCTCGCTCCTGTGGTCGGCTACGATGTTCCGCAGGGCGTCGACGAGCATCTTGATGAACTCGAAGAACTTCTGGAATATGCCCTCCGACGTCGCCTCGGTCGCCGAAATAAAGGCTCATCTCAAGCGTAGTTTCCTCCTCATCCCCCGTATTCATCGGAGCAACATAGAGGTCGAACTCCACCGTGAACACCTCCGGCAGCCAGTCCCATTTCTCTTTCATCAGCGGCATCACCTGTCCCAGACCGTTGTCGGTGAAAGCTATCACGTTGCGACCCTTCTGCTGAGCCATTTCCGCATACCCGTCAAGCAAATCCCACCTCAGCGGGAACTCGCCAAGTCTCTCCCTTTCAAAGTTGTCGTCGAAAATAATCTCGTCGCCGGGGACGAAATCACTCTTTGCGTAATTCGTTTCTTGTGCCATTGCGGCCATTGCGGCAAACAAAAGCAATACAGTTGTGGTGAAAATCTTTTTCATTTTTGTTTTAAGTTAATAGGTTTAGAGTGCAAAACTACAAAAAATAAACAGCATTGTGTCAAATTAGAGGAGGAAAATCTTCCGCCGCCATCGAAACGGGAACGTCTTGGAAATCGTAAGGCACCGGCTTGGGCTGGTGCAAAGCCAAGAAATGCTCGTTGAGCAGCAACTCCACCTGAAGCATAGTCTGCTCAATCGCTTTGGGCTGCAACTGACATTCCCACACCACAATGACCTGCCAGCCGTTGTCGTGCAAAACTTGGTAATTCCGTTGGTCGCGCTCTTGGTTTCTTCGGATTTTGTTCACCCAAAATTCGCGGTTCGTCTCCGGAATCTTGCAACACCTTGAACCATCTTCCCTAAACTCTAAACCCTCAACACTAAACTCAACAAAATGCCCGTGCCAGAAACACCCATTCACAAAAATCGCCGTCCGATACCGCCGCATCACAATGTCCGGCTTGCCCGGCACCGATTTCACGTTGAGGCGATAGCGGTAGCCGTGTCGCCACAGCCATTGCCTGACCTTCAGCTCGGGCTTGGTGCCTTTGCCGTGGATGCGCGACATCACATAGTGGCGTTGCTGTGGAGTGAGGCGGTCGGTCATAACGTTACCAAATAAACGGCAAAACCTTGTATTTCACGCGCTGTTTATACTCTTTGTAGCCTTCCAAACCGTGTTCCAAAACGGCTTCTTCGTTGCGGATGCGTTTGGCAATCAATGGGATATAAAGCAGCATAATGGCAAAGGAAATGGGCGAGGCCAGCACCAAAGGCATCATCAGGAAAAGGAGGGTGGTGGCCATATACATCGGGTGGCGGACAATGCCATAAAGGCCCGTATCGACCACTTTTTGATGCTCTTGCACTTCGATGGTACGCGAGAGGTAGGTGTTTTCGCGCAAGACCTCGGCATACAAGGCATAACACACCAAGAAAACCACCGCAGCCACCCAAACCACCCAATTGGGCAGCACAAACCACTGAAAACGCCAGTTAAAACCAGCAACCACAAAAGCCGCAACGAACAGCAAGCCGCTCAGTGCCACGACGGTCTTTTGTTCCTTCTCCTGTTCTTTGGCGTTCAGGCGTTTGCGCAACAACTCTGGATTTTTTGCCATCATCACGAGTCCTGCAATGAACATCGGCACAAAAAGAATGCCCATCAGCAGCCAGCCCTGCCAATAATGAAGCGAGCCTGCGGGCAGGAAGATGAGCAGGCCAAGGAGAATCACCCCAAGGAGAAATTTCATTAAGGCTTGAAGGAATAGTTTGGTGTTCATAGGTTGTTTAGGGTTTCGAGGAACTTGTCAAAATCGGATAAGAAAGTCCGGTCTTGGATCTTGCGGTATTTCTCATACTCTCCTAATGCTTTTGCTTCGGCTTCTTCGTGAGAAATGCTACCAGCATTCTCAAGTATTTCGTAATCACTGATTTTCAAGTAGCCTTCCAACACTTTTTTCCAGTCGGTCATCTTCATGAGGATATGACGTTGAGCACGGTCTTCTGCCAAATCAAGGAAAGCTGTGGAAATCAGATTCAGTCTGGTGACTTCGTTTTCTGACAAATAGTTCTTGGCAACGGTGACATCGCTTTTGATGATTCTGCCATCGGGCGCGTTTTTCCATGTCATCAGTCCCATATAGGGCTTCTCGGCATCGGCGCGGTCGTAGATGATTTCGGCGGCGGTTTGATGCGTCACGGCATAGTGCATCATGTTTTGGACGGTCTTGTAGAACTGTCGTGTCGTTTCGGCTTGTACATCATAATCGCTGCTACATTCGGCATAAATGTCGGTGATTTTCTGATAGTAACGTCGTTCGGAAGTGCGGATTTCGCGGATGCGTTCAAGCAGTTCCTCGAAATAGTCTGCACCAAAAACATCTTTTCCCTTCAATCTCTCGTCATCCATCACAAAGCCTTTGATGATGTATTGCTTCAGTACTTCGGTGGCCCAACGGCGGAATTGCGTGGCTTCATAACTGTTTACGCGGTAGCCAACGGCGATAATGGCATCCAAATTGTACATCAAAACTCCTCGGTCGTCGCAATTGTCCGAAGGAATTCGAATTTTTCGAATTGACTCGGACAATTGCACTTCTCCGCTTTTTTCGATTTCAGACAGGTGATAATTAATAGTCGAAATGGCCACGTTAAACAATTCAGCCATCCGTTTTTGTGAAAGCCAAAATGTTTCATTATTGAACACGACGGTAACATTGACTTTACCCGTTGAGGATTTGTACATCAGTACATTACCTTCAATGCTGGTGGCCAAGTCAGACGAAGTCATTTTATCCGTGAAATAGTCTTTTGCGGCTTTCACCAAAGGCTTTTTCTGGTCGGCGTTCATCACTATGGCGAGACAAGCGGTTCGGGACAGCAATACGGATGTCACCTTGCGATAACCGCTGTTATGAAGTTGCGCCATCTCTTCAATCTCCACGATATGCTCCTTCAAGTCCAACCCTTTCTCCTTTTGCAGAAAAGGCGTGATCTTATTAATAAGCCGCTCGAAGTTCCAGTATTTCTGGTAGCCGAGTAGCCGCGCCAGCTTTCGGGAGTTCCACCATTCTCGGCCTTCGCTGTCGGTTTCCTTGATGGTTTCAAAAGGCGATTGAAGTTCTTGAGGTTGGAAGAGTTCAGTGTTGTCTTGCATAGCTGGATATTTCCCACAAAAATACAAAAAAAGCGCCAATCTCCATCATTTGTTCTTGTTCAAGATAATCAGTGCGGCAATCACGCCCGGCACCCAGCCGCAAAGCGTGAGCAGAAACACGATGAGCATCGAGCCGCAGCCGCGGTCGTACACCGCCAAGGGCGGGAAGAGGATGGAAAGGAGGACTCGGAGGAAGGACATTTTTTCAAGGTTTTATTGATGCGGCGAAAGTACAAATATTTTCGAAAACGAAACTAAGTTTTCCTGTATTTCAGCAATGCTTCACCCGTCAAGAAAATAGGCGTTCCCGATTCTTCGGTAGGATGGGCTTTGCTCCAATCGGCGACAGCGCTCGACACATCAAGCGGGCCTAACGTGACTTCCTCGTCGAAAACATAGCAGAAATACTTGCCTTGCGGATTCGGATACCAAGCCCGCCGCATCCTTTCCTCATTCATCGTGGCGTGATGGTGGACTCGGAACACCCTGATTTTGTTTTCCCCCTCGTGCCCTTCTTCATACAAAACCACAAAACAGACCTCTTTCTTGTCGAGACGGGCTTTCACCTGCGCTCCAGGTCGGCTTTTGTCGAGGCGCAAATTGTAAATCAAAGTCCCTTTGTCATTCTTCCCCAAAATCCAGTCCAAGTGGGCTTGGTCGTGGTAACAGCCAAGGAGGATTTCCTTGTCTTTATATCTCTCCAAATAATGGAAAGTGAGGAAGTTATTCGGTACAGACATCCGTTTCGACAGCGGCTCCACTTCCGGCAACAATTTCTGCGGATTGTCGCCAATGGCGCATTTTTCGATGTGGAAATACTCGCCCAACTGTCCAATCAAGGCTTCGTTTTCATCCTTGAACTTGTCGTTTCTGTCCAAAGCCAACGAGAAATATTTTTGAGTGCCTCGGTCGTCGTAGGGCGTGAAAACCTTGCCAATCAGTTCTTGGAAATGCTCTTCGATGTAAGCCACAGCACTGACATCCGCTTTAGCCGTCATCACATAAAAGTCAAACTTTTCTTCAAGCATTGTTTGAATCTCTTTGCGGAACATTTTTCGCACTTTATTCCGCCAAGCCCCCTTTTCCGATGGGTTGTTTCGTCCATATAGTGCAACGACAAACAGGAAATTGACATCATAATGCGCAACGAGGAACGTGTCGCGGTCGAAGAGGCGGTTTTCATAGTGCCGCGATTGGAAATACTTTTCGCTCTTGTCGGTCAGGCGAATGTTGTCCTTGATTTCCAAGTCTTTCTGCTCCGCCGAAATGAAAAAGTTGGGAATGATGTTGTAGCCTTCGGTGGTTTCGTCGTTCAGCCTGATATGCCCTTTTTGGTCTTCGGGTTTCCCGTCGTTGAACAGGTCCATATTCCATTGGATGACGTTTCGCGCGTATGTAAACTGCTTATAAACGCTTTCCTTGCCGATGGGCGTGTTCCGCTTGTAGTATTTTGAATCGCCGATGTAATAGATAGGCTTTTCGTCTTCGTTGTTGGTCAGGTCGTGGTATTGGTACAGATGATCAACACGTTTGCCGTCGGGCTGGTCTTTCAATTCATTGGGAAGGCTGTCGTTGGTATCGCCAACCAATTCGTCGATGATGGCCTCAAACACGATGTTGAAGTTCTTCACCAACAAATATTCCCGCTCATTGACATCGATGTTCACCTTCTTGCTCCTGTCGAAAAAGGCGTAGCACAACTCCCACAAATACAAAGCCTTGTCGGAGAAATACTTGTATTTGATTTGCATCAGCCGAGTCTTGCCGAAGCCATTGCGATAGTTCTCGAATTGTTGTCCGGTGATGAGCGGAAAATTGACGTTGATCATCACGGGGAAACCATAATGCCTGTTGATGAAACGCAAGATGGAGAAGAAGATGATGAGCAGTTCCTCGTCGAAATTGATTTGCCGCTTGCGGTTTACGGGGTTCAAATAAACTGGCGTTCCGTCTTGCACAAACGCGGCGGAATGGCTAATGGTTCTTGTCCAGTTGATTTTGTTGTAGCCCGAATGTAAGTTGCGCAGTATGAAGAAAAAGAAATCTTGGTTTTCGCGGTTGAACTTTTGCAAGGCGAGCAGGATGTCGAGAAAAGTGTTGTGCTTGCGGCGCAATCGCCCTTTGGCCATTTGCTGCACGTTCTGCTTCAACACGATGTCGCTTTTGGGATGGGTTTCGTGGTAAAGCACAACGGCGCGATAAATCCACACCGAGAGTTCATAGATGAATTCGTGTTCGGTTTGCGAAAGCACGTTTTGCGCCTCAAGATGGATGATTTCCTCGGGCTTGCAATGACCAAACACCTGTTCCTCGCCATTCACGTCTTCCAAAAGCACCTTGGGCAGGATGAACACGCAATCCTTCAACTTGGGGTTATAGTAGTAGCCCACATAGTTGACGCTCACCTTGCCTTCCACGTCACGGAGGTTGGTGATGCCGTCAAGCACGTCCTCAACGACGTTGGCGGGATATTGGTGTTCTTCGATGATGATGCGCATAGGTCGCGATGCACTTATTGGAGTTCTTCCTCTATGTCAACCGAAGTCTCTCCTTGGTGGGTTACACCGAGTTTGTCGAGGAAGGTTTTCACCTTCGCTTCTTCAACCGTTCCATCATTTTTGTAGAACTTGCGGAACGACAGCTTTTCGCCGTTTTCATCGTTGAAAATGGCATCGTCGAAGCCATAGTCCTTGAAAACATCGTTCCAAAGGTAGAAGGCCACTTTGTTCACAAAACGCTCGGCATTGATGGTGTTGTTTTCCGCTTTGCAGAAATAGAACCCGAGCATTTTGTCTTCTGAATGGGTGGTGCTGTCGATCTTCTTGTTGATTTTTTCGAGGAAATCGCTCCAGTCGTAATCGTCTCCGTCCACTTTTATGGTCCAGTTTTCTTTTCTTGTGTCAATCGGAATGTACTTCCACTCCCACCTGCGCTTGAAGGCCGAGTCGATGGGGAAGAGGCTTTGGTCGGAGGTGTTCATTGTGGCCCAGATGTAGAGGTTCGGAGGAAGCAATAAGATTCGTCCACTTTGAATGTCTTCAGAAAGCGTAGAGTCATAGTTGCTGATGTAATCCTTGACGGCACCTTCAGCATTGATGGCTTTGGTTAGCTTGTAGTCTTTATGCTCCATAAAAGCTCTTTCTATCTCCTGTTGCAGGTCGGTATCGGCCTCAATGGGATATTCTGAGAAATTGTTATCGCTTCGGTCGAGCAATTGGAAGAGGTCGCCGAAAATCTGGGCGCAATTGCCTCGGTTGATTTCCTCAATGACAAGGAACTGCGGAGCAACTCCGTCATCGCCTGCATCAGCCCACTTCTTCCATGCACCAAGATAAGCTTTCAAGAAAGCCTGCATCACGAATTTGTACGTAATGCGTTTCTCTTTATATGTGCCAGGCTCTTGCAAGCTTATGCCGCTTTTCACTACAACAGGCACTACTTGTGTATCCACCTCATCCATTGTCGGCTTATAGCAGCCTACAAAGGTTGAGTAATCGCTATCAGGGTGGAAAGTGGTGCGGATAACGCTTTCTCCCTTGGTTAGTTTCTTTATCTCATGGGATTTGCCCGTGCCTGGGGCTCCGTAGAAAATTTGCTGGAGAGGTTGTCTATTATTAGTATTATCACAAAAAGCCTTTTCATTATGTTTCCAGAAAGACAAACCATATTTTTCTTTTTCAATCGCTTGAAAAGTTGAAACGCCTATTTTTATAAAATATCCATCTCTTGTATTATCACTATCTGAATCACCACTTGCTGCATTCGCAATTTCTTTTGTGTCACCTCTTTC
>ONVP01000068.1 GCA_900321315.1 uncultured Bacteroidales bacterium | reverse complement strand
GGGAGGGTTATTGAAAAGTGCATACACGATGTTTCACCAAAAGGAGAAATCCACCCGTATACCTGTCAGTATACATCCGTAAGGCGGCTGCCGACGACTTAGTGGCGCATCGATGGCCTTTGCAACTGCGTTATTTTAAGCGTCCCGCAGAGGGGTTGAATTTGGAATAGTTGCAAAGGGCCAAAAACAGCCATACAAAGGCGGTAATCAGGCCCTCCGAACGCCATAATATGATTGGGGCGACGCGGGCGTCTGCTTATAGTTGTTCGCGCTCTGAATCTCTGCCCGCCATAATACAATTGCGGCCGCAAAGCTTTAGTGGGAAAGTCCTGCGGCCGCACGTATCGGATATCAGCTAATGATTTATTTCGCGGTGTTGATGTAGTTCACCAGCCATGCGCCTACTTCCTTCATGCTGGAGTCGTCGGGGCAAGTGCGTATCATACGGGCGTTGTCGCTGAATCCGTATTCCATTATCAATCCGTCTGCCGTCCACACCTTGAACTTGGCTGCGCCACGAATACCCGACTCCGTGTAGGCCACAATCTTGCTCATCCCATCAACTTCCGTCTTATATTGGGAGTTGTTTTGGCCATAGTACAGTCCTTCCACCAATATCAGCCGCTGACCATCCAAGGCAAACCTGTCAAGCGATCTTCGAGTGTTTGAGCCAATTGGAATAATTCCGGAACTGTTTCCTGTGATGTAACCAAAATCGACACCTTTTATAAAGCCGTCGTGATAAAAGTCGGCTCCTGTTCTCGTAATGGCTGAGGATCCGGCCAAGTTCCAGCCCCAGCCTAACAGCCCGTTGCCGCTCTGGCTGTTGTAAACGATGGACAGGTTGGGCTGAATGCCCCCAATTCCTTGTGGAACGTCGATGGGAATGGTGTAGGTCGCCGCGCCCAAGCCGCCCACATCCACAACGCCTCCAATGGCCCCGACGACTCCAGTCCCCGAACCGTTGGGACCTCCCGTCACGCCCGACTTGGGGGGCTGGAGGGCGGTTTGCGCCTCATCGATGAAATCGTGTCTCTGTTGTCCAACAGCGGCATGGCCCAATGCCGCCATTAATAATAAGGTGAAAATGTACTTTCTCATTGTTCTTCGGTTTTTAAGGGTTAATGCTTGATGACTTTCCAAATGCGCTTTTGGCCAGCGGCCTCAATGCGAAGCACATAAACGCCTGCCGCATGGCCCGAAAGGTCGAAGCCGATGCTTTCGCCGGCCAGCGTCTTGCGGCTGATGACGGCTCCCGCAGGCGTGCAGAGCACGGCCTCAAGCCGCGTGCCTTCTACGACGTTGCCCACCCCGACGGAGAACTGCCCGTCGGTGGGGTTCGGATAGAGCGCCAGATTGAGACCCGCTATCGTGTCGGTCGCAGAGGCTAACAAAGGCGCGTTGGCGATGTGTTTCGTGTCGCCACGGCCTTTGCCGTCGCCGCGCTGGAACGAAAGGGTGCGGGCGATGCGGTTGCCGTTGGCATCGTAGGAAAAGCTGACCGTGCCGTCTTGCTGTGCAAGGCAGGGCACAGCGGCTGCAGCCAGCAGTAAAATCAGGATTGCCTTGGTAAAAATTGTCTTCATAGGGCTTATGTGTTTAAGTTGTCATTCTCCGTTTTTGCGAATGGCACAACGAAAAAGCGTGGATGTTGTCTCATCCACGCTTCAGAGGCCCTAGGAATCGCCTGTTATCATTGATAAGTCAACGTCCACGCTTTCGCACAGACGTTCACTGGCTTATTCGTATGATAACTTTCAAGAAATTTCCTAGGTTTCTGAAGCTGTGCCGAATAATAAGCAAACGCTATTTTATACTATGTCTTTGTTAGTCAATTGATTTTACATGGTTCTAACTATTTCTTGGGTGCAAATATAGTTGTTTTTTTGTTTATGCAAGTTTTTTTGATGCAATTAATCCATCGAAACAAAATCCTTTTCCCTTAGTTCGCTAAAATGCTTCTTGCCGAGCAGGAAGCCAGCGAAAACGATGTTGCGCCGATAGACACAACTCACCCGTCGGTGCTTGACTTCACCTCGCTTCTGGCGGAGTGTTTTCAGCCGCTTGTAGAAATCCCGGTGGGCCTTGAATACCATGCGCGAATCCTCGGTGCAGTCTTCCTTCCAGAATTTCAAGGCCGCCACCCAGTCGAGCAGGATGCGGACCACAATGACGGGCAACACCCGATACCTGGGCAGGTTCTTCACCAACAGCGAGAGGTTGTTGCGGAAGTTCAGGTAGGTCTTGCGCGGCGAGTTTTTGGGCAAAGTGCCTCCGCCGATGTGATACACCACCGACTGCGGGCAGCAATACACCTTGTAGCCCGCGTTTTTCAATCGCCAACAAAGGTCGATTTCCTCCATGTGGGCGAAAAAGCTGTCGTCAAGCCCGCCAATCTGGTGGTAGAGGTCGGCACGAACAAACATGCAGGCTCCGGTGGCCCAAAACACCTCTCGCGGCTCGTCGTACTGCCCATTGTCTTGTTCCAAATGCTGGAACAGGCGCCCGCGGCAGAAAGGATAGCCGTACTTGTCGATGAAACCACCGCAGGCTCCGGCATACTCAAACTCATCCCTGTGGTAATATGACCTGATCTTGGGCTGGCAAGCGGCAATTTTCGGGTCGGAATCCATTAGTTTGACGATGGGGTCAATCCAATCCGGCGTGACCTCAATATCCGAGTTGAGCAGCACATAATACTGTGCCTCAACATGTTGCAATGCGAGGTTGTATCCTGTCGAGAAACCATCGTTGGTTTTGTTCTTGATCACACGAATGCCGGGGAAGCAGTCTCGCATCAGCTCCAGTGAGGAATCCGTTGAGGCATTGTCGGCCACCACAATCTCCACCTCGTTCAGGTTGCAGTTGGCTATTGTGATAGGCAAAAACTGCTCCAGATAACGCTCTCCGTTGTAGTTCAATATGACCACGGCTACTTTTTTCATGTCTTTTCTTGGTTTCTGACCCGCTTCCATCGCCTATGCGACCAAAGCCAGTTGTCGGGTTGCTCTTGTATAAGTTTCTCAACATGACGCACATATTGTTCCATTATGAAGCCTTGTTCGGTTTCCTTGGGCGCGTCGGTGACAGGGTGGAACGTGACTTCATAGCGTCCGCGCCCGGTCCGTTTCATGGCCACAAACACGACGGCATAGTCGAGGTATTTCGCCATGCGCTCCAGCCCCGAAAACCAGCTCGTGTCTTGATGGAGGAACTCGGTCCAATAGTCGGATTTGTGTCCCATCGGCGACTGGTCGGCCAGAATCAGCACTTGGTCAAGCGTCCCGTTGCGTTTGGCAAGGGTGCGCAGTGCCGTTTCGGACTCCACCATCTCAACGGGTATGTTGGTGCGCAGCTCAAGGACAAAGCGCTCCATTACGGGATTTTTCACCTTTTTATATATAGCCATCGGGTGATGGGCCGAGAAGGTCAGCATCCGCTTGCCGAACCATTCCCAGTTGCCCGAATGCGGAATGGCGAGAAACAGGCTCTTTCTCCTGTCTTGCAGGTCGGTCATCACTTCGGGATTGGTGACGGTGATATGACGCTTGGCATCATCAGCAGTCATCCGGCTAAGCTTGGCCGTTTCCACAACTTGGTCGCAAAGGTTATGGTAAAACCTTTTCTCTATGGCCCTGACTTCGTCCAAGCCTTTTTCTGGGAACGAGCGCAAAAGATTGTTTCTCACCACTTTGCGACGGTAATGCGCTACATGGTAAACCATGAAAAAGTAGAAGTCGGAGCGCAGATAAAGGAGCCACGGTGGGCTGATGGCCACACACCATGTCCAGAATTTCGCCAACTGATACCCGATTGCGTTCATGGCTTATCTTGGGTTGTTGTAGAGGTCGCTTGCCTTCGATCCCCACATCTTCTCGTACTCGGTTTGGTCGATGCCATGGTCGTAGCCTTGTCCGTACACACGCGAATAAATCTCAAGCTGCCAGCGGTAGTTATTCACCTCGCCCACCACATCGGAATGGATGAGGTGGTAATCGTTGGTCGATTCATCCTTCGACATGAACACGAAACGCTTGTTGCGCTGGTTGGCCACCGTGTAATAATGCCAAATCTCGTAGGGATAGGCATTGGGTTCGTTGGGGCTTTCAACGATTTTGTCGGGTTGGCCGTATTTGAGGAAGACATAGCCACGGTCGCTGCGGTAGCCCGAATAGGCGGTGGTGCCGAACGACATGTTCACGCGCTTGACGGCGGCGAGATAGTCGTTCCATGCCTGACGCGGCGCAACAGGCGAGCGCGTACACCAGAAATTGAGCAAGAACTGCTGCATCGTCTTCACGTCGCCGGTCTTCACCAAGCCGTAGGTGTAGTTGCGCTCCATTTCGGAGCAAATCGGATCCAAATAGCTGATGTAGCGGCGCAGCGTGTCAATGTCGGTGATGTCGTTCACGAAGGTGTTGGCGATGTTCACGCCTGCAAGGTCGGCGAGGTCGTAGCTCACGCTGGGATTGCTGCGCTGGAAAAAGGCGCTGTTGGAGCAAATCAGGGTGTTGCTGCGGTCGCGCATCTCGACCACCAAATAGTAGTTGCCCGACGGCAGGTTCTTGATGTCGATGCTGTTGAGCAAGATGTTGGCCTTGCCCACATCGAAACGGTGCTTGAAGCTGAACTCGCTCATCATCGACGACGACTCGCCCGTTTCGATGTAGTAGCACACGAGATACTGTCCGTCGTCGTAGAGTTGGTCGCTGTTGTAAAGTTCCGCGTAGAACTTCAGTTTGTCGTCGTTTTGCCCGTAGAAGGGGTACACTCTCGGCAGGAAGTCGAGGCCGCTCTTGGTGCAGGCCGACTGTTGTTCCGCCTTGGTGTAGTTGTCAAAGAGGAGGATGTCGGAGATGGCCGGCGTGTTTTCGGGGAAATCCACTTTGACGTTCACCACGTCGTGCGATGGGATGCTATTGGGTTGGTTGAGGTCGATGACGCTGATTTCCATCTCGTATTCTCCGTTGGGCAGGCTGAAACGCTGCTGGTCGATGAACGCGCCGTCGATGGCGGCCGTGTCGGTCAGCACTGGACTGTCGAGCGCGATTTTCGAGTAGTCGCACACCTTGTCGTCTTGTTTGAAGATGGTGGTGATTTCAACGGTGGCCTTGAATTTGCCTGGTTCAAACTCCTTGTAAACCGCCGATCGGCACTCGATGGCGAGGGCGTTTTCGACGTAGGGCGTCAGTCCGGGGGCGTTGTACACCGTAGTGGAGAGATAAGGCTTCAGCATTTTCACCTGCGCCATGCCGGTGGCGGCAAGCAGCGTAATCATCAGAGTTGCAAGTACTTTCTTCATCTTGATTCTTGTTTTGAGCTACAAAAATAGTCATTCCGTTCAAATTGTCGGACAAAAAGCGGAAAAAAATTTCAGTCCGATTGTCGCAACCAAAGGGAAAATGTTGTACTTTTGCAGCGGAGATATGGCTGAGTGGTCGATAGCGGCGGTCTTGAAAACCGTTAAGCCGAAAGGCTTCGGGGGTTCGAATCCCTCTGTCTCCGCAAGGTGAGCGAATCACCTACCGAATCCCACAGGAGAGATGCCGGAGTGGTCGATCGGGGCGGTCTCGAAAACCGTTGAACGCTTTGCGTTCCAAGGGTTCGAATCCCTTTCTCTCCGCAAGACGAGAAGCAAGTGCTTGGATTTCAAACACTTGCTTCTTTTTTTGGCATGAACTGGGTCAAGATTGGGTCAGCGTATGTGCTGTTGCACTAGACTCATCACTGTCGATCCTCAACGGCGTATCAGGCGGAAACCATGTTGGCCCAACAAGAATAATCTCTTCTCTATACGGCAATTCTCTATCCGTTGCGATCTTGCTTCTTTTTGCCGCTTTCTTTGCCCGTTTTTTGTCGTATGCCTCCCGTTGCTTTTGGCTCATGTGTTTGCGTTTCTTCTCTCGTTTTTTGCGTTGTTGTTCCTCGTCAGCCTTCCTCTTTGCCTCGGCGTGTTGGATACGTTCTTTTCGTTTTCTTTCAGCTTCCTCTATCTCTTCCCAAATGGACGTATAGTTTTTTATGCTATATTCCATGCCAACGGCATCCATCCAAGACCAAGGCATCGTTCTTACGCTTCCACATTTGGGGCAACGCTGCGGAACGGAAAAAGCGGTTGCACGATACTCTATGTCATGCGACTTGAATTGATGGCCGCAATTGGTGCAATTGAAAGTTGTTATTCCTCGGTACATGGCAGTTTATATTTTTGGATAGTTTTAGGAGTTGTCGCCCAATTTCCGCATTTCGGGCATTTCGCTGGGAAATAGACTATGGTGATGGTCAAGTTTTCATCGTCGAAATCTTCTCTCGTAACATGGCGTTGCGCCTCGAAATCATTGCCGCAGTCTGAGCAATGGAACAAAGCCATGTCTATTTCTTCTTTTTGTTTGTGGAACAGATTCTCTAGTATTTTCATAATGCAATGTTTTGCTAACGCTGCAAAACTACACCAATGGAAAACGCGCTTGGGGATTGTAGTAAAGATATAGTAGAAAAACCAAGCCTCAAATCATCTGGATAATGTCATCCAATTTGATGATTTCCACATTAGGGAAAACGGCATTTTTAAGTACATTGTAATGGCTGTCTTCGGTTACTATGAATTTTGCATTGGAAGCCACAGCACAATCTACAAACTTGTCATCGTCAGGGTCTGCAACAATCACCCTGAAATGATAGAATGGATGGGCAAACACCGTATATGGATTATTTGTAATCACATCAAGTGCCAATTCTGAAAACTTGGGGCTTGCCACACGCTCCAAAATTTCCGCATATTCATCCAGTATTTCAGTGGTAACGCATAGTTCATTGCGTCCATCAAGAAACGAGAGCCACAAATCGTGATAGGGACTCCGCTTTGAGATACACTGAACCAAACTGTTTGTGTCGAGTACCAATCGTGACATCTGAATCTCAATTTGCGTGCAAGTCTGTGTGACGAATCTCGTCAAGTTTCGCTTGATTCAAAATGCCAGCGTCCCATAAGCGATCCGACTCTTCATCAAGCTTTTCTTGAAAATAGCGGGTTAAAACAAGTTGTACCTCGCGCGCAAATTCTTCACTATTGTTGTATGCAAAAAGTTTCAGGAGATGTAGCTGCGTCGGATTCAATGTGGTTGTGGCTTGCATATTCATGATGGTGTATTTACCTTTGTTTCGCCTGCAAAAATACACAATTTCCGAAAAACGGCAGAGGTCTGTATTTAGAAAACACGAATTACCATGAATTTACCACGAATGAATCAGAAATTTTGTAATTTTGTGCCAAAGAAACCGACCATGAACGACATTCCAAAAGGGCGAACAAAAGACGACATCAAAGTTCGAGAGAAACTTATTAAGGACTTTTATGCCCATTGGATTTCGGAGCATCCTGACAAAAAGGTTTGGAACCACGACTTAGGCACGTTTATCTATGTAAAATTCCTGTCCATCAACGAGACTTATGAAAAAGCGGCACGTGACTACAATTCAACGCTTGCTGTTTTCCATCTAACAGAAATACTCGAAAACGCAGTTAAGATTGACGAGAAAGCCACTAATCGAAGAACCCAAAACCAAAAGCAATTCGAAAAGTTGATTATACTGAAATATGGCGAGGTGAAACTTACGGTCGGCCTTCAGCGCTCTACTCAGGAAATGGTTCAATATTGTATCACTGTCCCGAATGAACCTGGCTCAAAAAACAAAGCCACCACGGAAAAGTGATGGCTCGTTTATGTTGAGGCTCGAAACGACCGTAATGGCCATAAAGGTTGTCATCCTTTCTGCGAATTCCTCTGATTGACGCTGCAAAAATACTACTTTTTTCGTTCTCCGCAACTGTGTATTGTTGTTTTTTTTATCCAAACACGAATGACCACCAATTTGCCGCGAAATTGAAAATTCGACGAAGTCAATTTTTCAATAATTCATTTCTTGAAATTCGTGAATAATTCATGGAAATTCGTGTTGAAAAAAGCCTTACCAGCGCAACTTGATTTCCTCATCGCTGCAAAGCTTATACACTTCGTTTCGGATGTAGTCTTCGAGGCTTTGGACGTTCTTTTTGTTGGCGCCGCCGTTGATGAAGTTGAGAATTTGTTAGTATTAAGGCAACGCCTTAAGTCCGTTTTTTATTTTTTCTTTCAATGCTTTTACTTCAGTTAAAAAGGTAATATTATATAATTCATCTAAACCACAAAAATTGTCAAAATCGATACAAAAACAACTATCAACATCATCTGCGGTAATTATGGTATCGTTTAATTGAACAATACCGTACAAACAGGTTTTTGCTTCATTAACTTTAGATTTCATTTCTTCGCGATACTCGAAATCTAATACATTATCCCCATCTATAGGTTTGTAAAACTTTATTAGTTTGTTTATCTTGCCAATTGCCTTTTTACATTCAAATTTTATTCCACTCATTTTAATTAAATATATCCAATCCTATGAAACCCAATTACCCCTCTTCTCAACATGAAAACGGATTCCAATTCGCATGTTTCAAGCTCGCAAGTCTCTAATGCACAGGTTTCTAACTCGCATGTTTCCAACTCACAAGTTTCCAATTCTGCAAGGTCAAATCCAAGTCGTAATAATACTTCATCTGGCAATGAATAATCTTGTTTTACTAAACCAAAGAATGTTGAGCCGCTATTGATGCAAAACGACATTATTGCATTTTCGGTTGTTTGATACACGAAACTTCCAATAGCCGTACCGATAAAGTTACCCAACAAGTAAGAGCCTGGTATAAATGCAAGGTAGGTCTTGAAAACTATACCTAGGCCAACACCTGCTGAAGTAACGATGACATTCTTAATTAAGTTGTCAGCCATTTGATTGGCTGGCATGTCTCCAGCAACGACTTTGAAAGAATCGGATAAGGTTTCCATCATTATCACTGTTAAACCAGCAATGCCACTTGGATCTACTGTTTTCAAGGCTTCGCCTAACGCTCCAGTTTTACATGCCGTTGTTAAAGAAGCGGCAACAAACCCACGAATAAAACCTGTGGCAGCACCACTCAATGCTGCAAAACCGACTTTCTTTAAATCGTCCTCATCAATTTCTCCTTGTTTGACCAATTTGTCAATGCACTTGTATATTTCAGGCGCCGTTTTAAGAACAAAAGAAATCACGGCTGCGGAAGTTCCCGCTCGTAGTCCTTCTTTGATAATATACTGGAAATTAATAAGTTCCTCTGTTGTCAAGCCATAATCGCCAGCTTTGAATCTTCCCTCTTTTGCCAAAGTTGCTATTACTTTAGCCTCTTGCTCAGTCAATTCAATTGAACCAACACCGTCTGGAGATTCTAGTTTGGTTGCTAAATTATTCAAAGTGTCTTGATAACGAGCAGCCTGCTCTGGCCTTGTTAGCGTTTCTTTCGCAATTTTCCATTTGAGATATTCCACTGCGTCTTTCAACTGGTCGGCAGGGATTATCCGAACTTGACCGCTATAAATAGGGTCATACATCACGCTCTCTTCATCAATTCCTTTCTCTTTCAGATAATCAAGAAAAGACAAATCGGCTCTTCCCGATTGACTTTTGTATTGAGAATAGCGTTGAAAGAAACTCATGGATTGGGCATCTGCGCTTTTTTGACCAACAGCATAATACTTCAAACCGTATTTTACCCCATAATTACTGGTAATGTCCGCTGAAGCAAAATCATGGCTTCTATCTACTAAACTCTCAGCATCCGTACCATTAATAGCCAAATGTTTATTTAAACCCAACAACGATTTATCAGCAATGATATTTGTCCCTAACTCTTTTTGAGTAAAATCCATTTTGCCCTTTACTGCGGCATCAATATTAAAAGTTCCAGAATGCCAAAACTCTGCAATGTCGCCTTTTAGTTTGTCTGTCGCTGTATTATACCCGGTAAAACTATTGATATTAGACTCCAAGTCAAAAATTCTATCTGCAACATTCTTTACATAATCTTCTCCCAACCGAGCAGCAATATAACTGTCGGTATTGCGGCAAAATGCTTTGTATCCTTCTACAAAATCCATCAATCAGGCAATATTAGTTTAATGTTTTCTTCTTTGAGAAAATACTTAACAGCCACTATGTAAATCATATTTTCCATCCATTCCCTACTTGATCTATGTCGAACGAAAGGGTAAATTAAAAAATCTCCCCAATACTTCATTCCATAGTAATAAATCTTTGCCATTCTTGGTAATGTTTTTATTGTTTTTTCTTTATCAACCTGAATACCACACCAATTACCTAACTTAAAAAATAGTGAATAAACTATTAAATCGTCTTCATCTTTGAAAGCATCTTCTTTGATAACATATTCGGTCGCCAGACTGCCGCTTAAAAAATTCGCTGCTTGTTCAGTGTATTTTTCACAAACAATTGTTAATTCAGGTTTAATCTTCTCCATAGTTCGTGATTATTTTATTGATTATGACTGCAAATATAGTCATTTTTCAGACCAATGCTCAATTTGTCGGTATTTTTTCTTTAGATGATTCATTACCTACAGTTTTCCGCAAAAATAGCGGCTTCCCGTCAAACGGCAATGGAATGTAGTGAATTATAGTGGAAAATAGCGTTTGGCAAACATCGATTTGTCAGACAAAAGAAACAAATGTTCCGCCAAACTTTGCTTTTTTTGGCAAGTTTGGCGGAACATTTCAAGAAAAAACACTACCTTTGCAAAAACATTAGAACGCTATGGATAAGATTATTGGACGTGATACGGAACTGGCGAAGCTGTCGGCCTACAACCAAAGCGGGAAGTGCGAATTCGTCGCGTTGTATGGAAGGCGCCGCGTTGGCAAAACATCCCTTATTCGTTATTTCTTCAAGGACAAGTTCGATTTTTTTGTCAGCGGCGTGTTGGAAGGAAACCGTGAAGACCAAAGGGATGCCTTCTTGTCGGCCCTGACCAAATATGGCTACGACGGCCCCGAACCGAAGAATTGGAAACAGGCTTTTGAGGCTTTAGGAACCATTATCGAGAAAAACAAGCGCAAGAAACGTTGTGTGGTTTTCATCGACGAAATCTCTTGCTTCGACTTCGAGTATTCCGGATTCGTCAAAGAATTAGGTAGGTTTTGGAATAACATCGCTTCGTGGCACGACAACGTGTTTTTGGTCATCTGCGGAAGCGCCACCTCGTGGATGATTCGCAACGTCATCGAAAATCGGGGTGGGTTGCACAAGCGAACCACACACGAAATGCATCTGCGCCCCTTCAACCTTTACCAGTCCGAGATGTACTTCAAGGCCAAACACTACAGGTGGGACAGGATGACCATCCTTCAACTTTATTTAGCATTGGGCGGTGTGCCCTACTATTTCTCCCTGCTCGACCCGTCCAAGAGTGCGGCCGAGAACATCGATATGCTGTTCTTCTCCACTGATGCAGAATTCAAGAACGAGTTTCGACGCTTGTACACCTCCCTGTTCAAAACACCTGAACGATACATGGACATCATCCGCCTGCTTTCAAAGAGCAAGGAAGGGATGACGAGGGGACAGATTGCCACTGCCCTGAAAATGTCATCGGGCGAGGAATTGACCAAGATGCTCAAGGATTTGGTTTATTGCGACCTCATCATCCACCATAGTGACGGAGGCAAAAAGAACTCCGGCATCTACAGATTGATTGATTTCTTCACCATCTTCTACCAGACTTTCTGCGCCTCCGAAACCATCACCGACCGCGCTTATTGGAGGCACACCCTCAACACACCGGGCCAAAACAACTGGTATGGATTGGCATTTGAGCGCCTGTGCATGTATCATGTTTGGGAAATCATACAATCCCTGCGATTGGACACCATCCTCACCTCTTATTATTCTTGGCGTAGCCGCAAGACCACCCCGGGGGCACAGATTGACATGATCATAGACCGCGCCGATGGTGTTATTGATATTTGCGAAATGAAATACTCCCACTACGAATACAGCCAAGATGCAGAGGAGAGCCTAAAATTTGGAAACCGTATCAAGACCTTCCAGACCGAAACCAAGACTTCAAAAGCCATTCGGACTGTCCTCATAACTACCAAGGGATTGACCCAAGGCGAACATAGTGATGATTTTACTAAAGTACTAACAATAAACAACTTATTTATCGAGAACACTGAGGAAGGTTAAGCCAAACTTGCTAAAAATTTCAAAGTTTGGCGGTAAATTCTCTATCGAAATCACTTCTTGAACGCACAAACACCAGGGTAAATCTCCGCCATTTTCCTCCTAAACTCCGTATCTGCTGAGTGGGCATAGCTGCTGTCCTTCTCCTTCACCCATTCGGGGCATTCGAAGAAACGGCGCATCTTCTTGTAGTCGCCACGGTCGCAGAGGTAACGGATGAGGTAGATAAGCTCGTAAGACTTGCCGTTTCTTCCGTTCCAGACGATGGTCGGCAGGTCGCCTTCGGGCCTGTAATACCCCGTCAGGCGGTAAGCGAACAGGTTTTTCACGGCGGGACTGTCTTCGATATAGCCCTTCTCGGCCACATAGTTGATGAACTCGGTGAAAAGCTCTGCGCCCTTGTCCTCAACGGACAGCTTGATGTGCAGGTGCTCCGTGTCATCGGCGGCGCATTTCGAGTGGAAGAAGTCGTCGGGAAGGGCAAACTCCAATGAGGCCTTGTACTCCTCCCAAACCAGGTTCACCAGATTCACGGCTATTGGCTTATCAAGGATGGATTCAATGAGATTCCGCTCTTTCAGGGTGAACAGGTCATAGTAATTCCAGTAGTAATGCAAATCGGCAGTCAACTGGCTTACCAGATAATCAAAGAAATCGGAATAGAATTGGTTGGTAGATTCAGGCGTGTCCTCTTCTTCGAGTTGTTCAATAGAGGATTGCATTTGTGCCACCGCCTCGCGGCATCTTTCATTTTCGGCATCGTCGTAAATGGTGCCTACAAGGTGATCGAGGCTAAAAATACGCTCTTCTTGGGTCATTGTCAGGCCAGCCATCACATCATCCATGCAATGGGAACACAAGCGAGCCAACGGCGTAGTGTCGCAATGGGTCTTCTCCAACAAGGAAATGAAGCCGTTCTTATCGTCACACTCTATGCTATCAAGCAATCCATTCCTTTCATTAGAACCAATTGGCAGTACTGAAAGAAACTCACCAACAGTAGGAGGTAGCAGCATCTTTAGGGTGTCGTATATCTCATCGAGTTGCATGAATGGCTTTTCGGCTTCATTGTTGACAATCAACTCTTTGTGTTGTGGCAACACACGATTGTTGTAGATGAATGCGATGGCGACTTCCAAAGGCGCGGACACTTCTTTCCATAAGCGAAGAATCATTTGATGATCCTCTTCGATTTCAGGATTGTTGATAATCTCGTCAATTTCATTTGCGAACATTTCAGGAATAGGCTGTACGATAACTCTTTCCAAACCTTCATAATACAGTTTCTTCCTTCTTATGGCTTCCTTGTTGGTCATGGCGATTGCTTGGCTTCGGATGTTTTTGAGGCGGTAAAAATAAGAAAATTCTCCATGTTTATGGCGGCGTTTTGGTTTTTGTTGTAATTTTGCAGGCAGAAAACCACATCGTATGTGTTCCCTATCGGTTAGGGTAATCGCTGGATACGATTGGTTTTTTGTTTTTATACCTCAATCTTGTTCACACAATACTGAACATGTTTCCCGTCGCTTTTGATTCCTATTGTCAGTTTTACCGTAAAGTTCAAATACGCTGTCTCGGGGTGGATAAACTCATAGTATAGGATGGCCATATTCTTGTAACCGTTCTTTTTTTGTGTTCCCGTCTTGGGTTCCACATAAACAGTTTCGTCTTCTTTTCCATGAGCTGATGTGATGTTTGTAGTCGTTTGCTGTCGGATAAGCATTTTGTTCTCAAAATGTTTGAAAAATCACTTCTTGAACTCACAAACACTAGGGTAAAACTCCGCCATTTTCCTCCTGAAATCGATACCATCTTTCCTTCAAGTTTTGGAGGCAAAGTTAGGCATGCCGCCCATGCTGGCGGAGATTGTAATAAACTTATGGTGGAAATAGGGTTTTGCCAAAAACTCAAAAACTCCCTAACACGAACTCCTCGAAGTTGTCAGGGGTAATCACCTTAAACTTCGCATCGGGATAGGCTTCGGCAAAGTGTTTCGGGACGGTGACCTTTTTCTTGGGGTTGTATTTGAACTCAAAAGCAGAAAGGATGCCATCGCTATCTTCCACATAGTCAATCTCTTTCTGTTCGTGAGTACGCCAGAAATAACGGTTGCACCACAACTGATTGTATGCCGTGAATTTAATTCTTTCGCTGATGGCAAAATTCTCCCACAAAGCACCGCTATCGGTACGCAGCTCCATTTGTGAGAAGTTGGAAATGAGAGCGTTGCGTATGCCGTTGTCGTAAAAATAGATTTTGCGGTTGTTCTTCAACTCGTTGCGCAGGTTGCGGCTGAGAGACGGCAAGCGAAAAATGATGTAGCACTTTTCCAATATATCAATGTAAGATTCCACAGTCTTCACATCGATGCCTACGGTGGAAGCCAACTCCGAATAGCTGACTTGGTCGCCCACCTGAAAGGCAATGGCTTGAAGCAGGGTCAGCAGTTTGTCGCTTTTCTTGATATTCCCCATGGCAAGCACATCTTTATACATGTAACTGTCGGCAAGCATCTTCAGCACATTGCGCTCGTTGCCTGCCGAGGTCACCACTTCAGGATAGTACCCGTAAACCAACCTGTGTGTCAAAAGACGTTTCTCGGTGAGCAATCCGTGGTGAGCCACCATTTCGGCGAACGAGAGCGGATAAAGCTGGTATTCCCATTTGCGCCCAGTCAACGGCTCATTCAATCGGTTGGCAAGCTCGAAAGCCGAACTGCCCGTGGCCACCAATTGGACATCCTTCATCTGGTCGGTGATGATTTTCATACGAAGTCCTATGTCCTTGATACGTTGCGCCTCATCAATGACAATAGCTTTTCTATCGCCCAATAGCATCCTCATCCTTTGCGCGGTCATGTTTTCCATCATGCCCTGTACGTCCACATCGTCGCCCGAAAGCCAAAGCGCATCTTGTTCCGAAGGAAAAATTTCGGCCAACAAACTGGTCTTTCCTGTCTGTCGGCTACCCATCAGGACGATGGCTTTCCCTTTGAACATTTGGCTTTTAATTTGTTCCTTCAATATGCGTTGTATCATAGTTTCGTGGATTAATCGCGGCAAAAATACGAAACTATTTTGATATATTCCATGATTTTAGAAAAATTCATGGATTATATTCCACGATTTTGGAAAAATTCATGGATTGTATTCCATGATTTTGAAAAACTTAATGGATAACTTTCTCTTCTTGAACTCACAAACACCAGGATAAAACTCTGCCATTTTTTTTCTGAACTCGGCATCCGCTGAGTGGGCATAGCTGCTGTCCTTCTTTTTCACCCATTCGGGGCCTTCGAAAAAAGACAGGCATTTTCGTCAAACAATAAGCGAGGCCGACGGTGGTCAGCCTCGCTCATCACAAGGTATGAAAAAGGGATTTACTTTCGTTTTATTCGCCAAGTTGCTTCACCTTGCTGAAGCCCATCTTGTCGCCTTCCACGACGGGGTTGCCGTAATAGCCGATGTCGCCCGAGCCGATGATGCCGTACTTGAGCCTGCCGCTGACACGCGCCTTGATGTCGCCCGAACCAGCGATATTGGCCTCAAGGTTCTCAATGTCGCAGGTGAGGACGATGTCGCCCGAGCCAGCCACGCCAGCCTCGGCTTCGCGCACCGTGCCGCCGACGACTTTCAAGTCGCCAGAACCGACAACATTGCAGTCCAACTTGTCGGCAATCAGTTCATTGCAAACCAAATCGCCCGAACCGGCCACATTCAATTCGACTTTCTCAGCAGTGACCGTTTTGTGGAAAACGATGTCGCCAGAGCCGGCCACGTTGGCTTCAAATTTCTCCGCTTCCAAAGGACTGTTGGCATTGAACGTGCCGCTGCCCGCAAGATTGATGTCTTTCAAACTCGGTGCCGTCACTTCGATGACGAATTTTGTGGCTCTCAAACTTGTGTTTTTGTCTTCCTTGCGTTTGCCCATCAGCAACTCATTGTCTTTCACTTTGATGTCAATGTAGTCGAAGAGGTTCTCGTCCACGGTGACGGTGCAGGAGTAATTGTCGGCAATCGTGAAGTTGACCGTAGCCGGCAACGAAATCGAGATTTCGTTGAACGCGGTCACATCGATGTTGCGGGTAATGATGTTGCCGTCGCCTTTGATGGTTTTGCCGCCAAGCGATTCCCCATCCAGATTGATGGTGCAGGCATTGAGCGTCATGCTGATGATGGCTGCTGCGATGATTAAGATGTTTCTTTTCATTGTTGTTGAGTTTTGATTGATTTTCTTTTAACTACGAATTACACGAATGTAACGAATTGTTTCTGAAATTCGTGCAATTCGTAGTTCATTTCTTTGATTTATCTTTAATGTAATACGGACTTGTGCCGAGAAAGTTACAGTTCATACGATTTTTTTATTTCGTCGAGGCCGATGCCCAGGAGTTTCATCTTCTTGACCACTTCGGGCAACTCCTTGGTAATGAACTCCTCGCGCATTTGGCGGAGTACGATATCCTTGGCTTCGGCGGAGATGAAATAGCCGATGCCTCGTTTGTTGTAGATGATGCCCGCTGCCGTCATGGTCTCGTAGGAACGCATGATGGTGTTGGGGTTCACGCCGAGTTGGATGCCGTAGTCGCGCACCGACAGGATACGGTCGTCGGCCTTCAGTTCGCCGCGCAGGATTTGCTCATAGAGCTGCGAACAAATCTGCAAGTATATGGGTTTGTGTGCGTTGAATTCCATGGCTTAGTATTTTTGTGTCTTGATTTTACGATAGGTGAAGTAGAGAAGCACGGCGGTGATGACGATGCTGATGATCATGCCCCAGATGGTGGCATTGTGCCAAAGGCGAACCACTTCTTCAGCGGGAAGATCCTCAAGGCTCTCTAACCATTGCTCAATTCGGTCACTCGAAACGACTAAGAGGCCGAAAAGCATTGAAAACAGGTAGGAAATGCCAAGGTAACAAGCGAATGTCTTGCCAGCCTTGTGCTTCTTGAAGAGCATGTTGCCGAGCATGAAAAGGGCAGCCCATTGGATGATGCCCATATAAAGGGAAGTGCGTATCACACCAATGGGAAACAAAGTCGCAGCAGAGATGCTCAACTCGCCCATTTGCACAACACCTTCATTATCAGTCATCATGCGGGAAACAATCTCGTTGAGCGTGTAAAGGCGTATCGGCTTGTCGAAACCACCAAAGGGGAAGAGCGACAGCAGCGTATCGACCAAATAACCACCAAAGAACACGACAACGGGTGTAACGATGGCGCAATAGAGAAACATGCTTACGAACTTTTCCAAGGAAGAAGCAGGCATCATGGCGAAACCCACTCCCTCACGCGAAAGGTTGACATTGCCATAGACCTTGGAAGGCACCATCATCATGGCCAATGCCGTCCATGTGCATAACATTCCAAAACGGACTGGTGACATGGTTTCGGAACCGAAAAGCAGATTGAAAATCCAAAAGATGGCATTTAGGCTGCACCAAACGATGAGCGAAGTGCCGAAGTTGCGGACATACATCTTGCCGTCTTTCAGCAAGAGGTTCTTGAAACGGTTGAAACTGAATGTGTTATTCATAGTTTTTTCCTCCTATTAGTTGAAAAGTTGTTTGATGGTTTGCTTGTTTTTCATCACGGTGTTGAACAGCACCTCGATACTTACCTTGCTGTCTAAGCCTTCGGGGTTGCGGGTCACATTGACATAGCCGCCAGGAATCATCTCGCTGTAGAGCGCGGTGTCGTCCTTCTCCATGCCGTAGTCGAAATAAAGGCGGTCAGTGATTTCGCGGAACGAGGCCTTGAGCAGCACCTCGTCGTGGTCGAGGATGATGATGGGGTCGATGAGGTTTTCCACATCCTTCACCTGATGGGTGGAGATGATGATGGTGCGGTTGTCGTTGGCGTGCTTGGCGATGACCTGACGGAAAAGGGTCTTCG
>ONVP01000296.1 GCA_900321315.1 uncultured Bacteroidales bacterium | reverse complement strand
GATTGGGTAGCCGAAAAGAACTTGTTGAATTGTCGTTGCTGGTCGAGGGTGAGCGTGAAACGGATGGACTGCGCCGACAGCAGCTTGTGGAACTCGTAGAAGTCCTTGCCGATTTCCTTGAAGAGGTCATCGGCGGTGGTGTCGTTGTCGGCGGAAAACATGTCGTGCCAGACGATTTCCGTGGGCATGACGTAGAAGATGAAACGGCTGAACAAGCCATTTTCAGCGGATGGGATGAGGTTGAAGACCTGCTGCGGGGTGCCGGACAAAATGGCCGAGAACTTTGGCTTGGTGATTTCGACGTACTCACGATCTTTCTTTCGGAGATAGGAAATCGTTTCATGGTGAAACGCTTTCCGGAATCCATCGGAGTAGTTGCCCAGGTCCGAGTTGAAGGCGTTGGCCAAGGTGTCGCCTTCTGTCTCGAACAGAAGGCCGACACCGTCGTTTTGGGAAAGGGTCTGATAGACCACTGTGGCCGTGCTGTTGGCTGGAATGAACAAGGTTAAGAAGGGCGGTTCCTCGGGTTCTGAGGCATCGCCTTTCTTCTTGTTCAGGACGTACTGTAGCTGGTCTTGTTTGTATTTTTCCATGGATTTGCGATATTGCTCGCGCAACTCTCGATGGAGCGGAGCGACGAGGTGGCGGCAAAGGGAGAGACGACCTTTTCCGGCTGATGCGCGAGCGGTGACGTAGAGAAACAGGTTTGAGAAGACTTCACGGCGATCATATACGCCGTACACCTTGGGGAGGCAGGCCGAGAAGACAGTCAAAGAACCGAGGATGAGCAGATCTGCATCGACATCTGAAACGGAGTCGGCCACGACTCGTTTCAGTATGTCGGGCAGCTGCTCACGGATGGACTGTGAAAAAGTATCGATTTTGACAGATTTTGACATCCTCAAATCCTTACCGTCCTCAATTTCAAATTTTGAGGACGAGGATTTTGGAGATGGCTTCAGAGAGGCGCGGGGCTGTTCCCAGCGCACACCGTGAAGGTGTGCGATGTGGAACAGCGAAGCGATGGTAATTTCACGACTGCCGTCATTGAGGCAGTGGGAATACTGACGGTCGGTTTCTTCGTACTCATAGTGAGGATTGAAGCGGCTGAGGCGGTGGAAGATGGCACGGCCATCTTCGCCGAGTTCAGAGACCAGGGCGAAGGCGATGGAAAGCCAGTCCGAGTAGGTGGGTGTGATGTCGATGGCGGAGGCTTCGACAGCACCCACCAAGGCGAGGATGTCTGGGAGATTGGACGACGCGCCGACCGCTGGAGAAGGTGCGGCAAGCACCTTCTCCGAGGCGGCAGCGTTCCAATCATCGGGGTTGAACACCTGGTCACTCATAGCAACGACGGATTAAGGTAAGCGGATGGGTCGTGCGGCAGGAAACAGGCACGGGAGAGGTTGCGGCAATGGCGGTCGATTTCAACACCATAATGGTTGAAGATGTAGTTGTAGAGGCTGGCGAAGAAACGGACCTGGTAGTCGCCGTATGATTCGCCATCCTTGCCGTAGCGGAAATAAGAGTCATGGAAGGATATGACCCATTTGAGGCCGTCGCCTGACGGACTGCGGAAGAGTAGCAAGGTCTCAAAATATGGGTCTGATTTCAAGGCTTCAAAGATGGCTTCGACATCTTTCAGGTGGTCGAAGTCGAGGCAGATGTAGCCCGAGTGTTGGATGATTGCCTCGTCGTTGCGTACCGAGAAGATGCCGGAGAAGGTGCAATAGTCAAACATGTCAGCTTTGTACTGGCGACGGTACCGCTCATCCTTGATGGTGCGGTACTCGCTGGTGCGGTCTTTGGCGTAGTTGCAGATGATGTAGTTGTACACATCTATCAGGTTGACGACCTGGTAAGGGTATTTGTTGGTGATGGGGCGCCTGAAGAAGGAAAAGCCAGGCATGTTTTTCAGGTCGCATTTGGGCGACGGTTTGACAGCATAGTTGTTAGGAGTACCCCAGAAGTACATGGCTGGGGTGTTAGTCTTATCGATGTTCATGGGTTGTAGGTTTGATAGTGGGAATACATGAAGCGTTCAATGTCTTGACGCAGGAAATAGGTCTTGTTTTTGATGCGGCTGCACTTCAGACCACCTTCGGAGCACCATTCTCTTAGGGTGTTCTTTGTAAGGTGGAGCATAAGCAGCAGGTCAGACATTTCAATCCAGTCGAACAGGACCGGATAGGCATTAGGATCTTCATTCGTCATCATCTTCAAGGCCTCCAATCATCATTTGTTTGCGTTTGGCGAGGATTTGAGCGTCGTGTAGCTCGTTTTGTTCCTGGCGGGACATGTGGCGGCTTGAAGCAATCCAAGCGTCAATTTCGGACTTTTTGAACTTGATACGGCGTGTTACTTCATCTTTATAAAAGGGAAGATAGCCGAGGCGTTTCCAGCGTCGCACTGTTGGTTGAGACGGATGGTCTGGATGGTAGGCACAAAGTTCCTCAACGGTCATGTAAATGTCTTTCTTGGTGTCTTTGTTGCGGAGTTCGTTGCAGATGTCCTTGATTTCTGCGATGCCGTCAAGGATGTCGCCGACGGCTTTTGGGAGTTGGTCAAAGGTGATTGAATCTAACATTGTACTTTAGTTTTAGGCGTGGGAGCCACGAGAGGACGGGGGACAGAATCCCCCGCCCTGACGGGCACTCCCTATTGAAAGGGGATAACCCACGGCGGTTAAATCGTGGGCAAAGATGAGGCCTTGTGTTGGACTATGAATTATACTACAATTGTACGTATAATTAAAAACTATCAAAATCTATCCTTTGTTGGCTCTCACGAGCCTCCACCCTTTTGCTCGCATTCATTCCCTCTCCTTTCTCATAATAGGCTTGCGCAAGGCCGTGGAGCCTGTCGAACACATCCATGAAGTTGCCAGTGCGTTTGGCTGCCGACAAAAGGTTCCTGAGGTGCTTTATCTCCGTGTTGAAGTAAAGTGCCAAATCGTTGATGAAATCCTCCGAGTTGGAAACATACCTGCCATCTGCGGTCTCAAAGATGTGCAGGTCATAG
>ONVP01000317.1 GCA_900321315.1 uncultured Bacteroidales bacterium | reverse complement strand
TTCCTTGGCCATGAAACCGCTCACCAAGGCCGTGACAATCTGCCACTCGCCCAAGCCGATGGGGCGGAAAACAGGTGCGATGCAGCCCGCAATGCAGGCCAATATGCTACCTTCGCCGTTTTCCACCATATTGAAGTGGAAATCAAAGGTTTGCAGGAACCAAATCACCAACGAGGCGAGGAAAATTACCGTGAAGGCGCGTTGCAGGAAATCCTTGGTCTTGTCCCACAGCAGGTGCGCCACGTTTTTGAGGCTGGGCAGGCGGTAGTTGGGCAGTTCCATCACGAAGGGCGCGACATCGCCTTTGTTGCCGAACCATTTGGTAAACAGCGCAGTAACCACACCCACAAGGATGCCCAAGAGGTACAAGCAAATCAAAACCACGCCGCCATGATGCGGGAAAAAGAGGCTCGTGAAGAAGGCGTAGATCGGGATTTTGGCCGAGCAGCTCATGAACGGCGTCAGCAAAACGGTGCGCCAACGGTCGTGGGTGGAATGCAGGGTGCGTGTGGACATCACCGCGGGCACCGTGCAGCCGAAGCCGATGAGCATGGGCACGATGCTATGGCCGGTGAGGCCGAGCTTGCGCAGGAAACTGTCGCTGACGAAGGCCACGCGGGCCATGTAGCCGCTGTCTTCCAGCAAACTAAGGAAGAAAAACAGCAAAATGATGATTGGGACGAAACTGAGCACACTGCCCACGCCGCCAAAGATGCCATCGACCACCAACGACTGCACCGCCGGACTGACATCCCAACGGGCCAAGGCGCTGCCACAAACGCCGGCGAGCCACGAGATGCCTTGCTCGAGCCAGTCTTGCAGGGGCGCGCCAAGCAAGTCGATGGAGAGGTAGATGATACCCACCATGACGAGGATGAAAATCGGGATGGCGGTCCATTTGCCGGTCAGGTATTTGTCGATGCGGCGGCTGCGTTGGTATTCCTTGCTTTCCTTGGGCTTCACCACGGTTTTGTCGCATAGTTTCTTGATGAAGGCGAAACGCATTTCGGCCATGGCCGCGGCGCGGTCGAGGCCGCGTTCCTCTTCCATCTGCACGATGAGATGTTCGAGCGTTTCCTTCTCATTTTGTGAGAGTTGCAGCGCTTCCATGACGATGGGGTCGCCTTCCACGAGCTTGGAGGCGGCAAAACGGAGTGGGATGTCGGCGCGCTGGGCATGGTCTTCGATGAGGTGCATGATGCTGTGCAGGCAACGGTGCACCGCGCCACCGTGGTCGTCCTTGTCGCAAAAGTCCTGACGCACAGGCGCTTCCTGATATTTCGCGATATGGAGGCCGTGGTCCACCAACTCGGAGATGCCTTCGTTTTTCGCCGCCGAAATGGGCACCACGGGCAAGCCCAAAATCTGCTCCATCTCGTTCATGAGGATGCTGCCGCCGTTGTTGCGCACTTCGTCCATCATATTGAGTGCCAATACCATAGGCATACCAAGTTCCATGAGTTGCATGGTGAGGTAGAGGTTGCGCTCGATGTTGTTGGCATCCACGATGTTGATGATGGCTTTGGGTTTTTGCTGAAGGATGAATTCGCGCGAGACGATTTCCTCTGAGGTGTAGGGCGAGAGCGAGTAAATCCCCGGCAAATCAGTGACTTGCGTTTCGGGATGCCCTTTGATGACGCCGTCTTTCCTATCGACGGTGACGCCCGGGAAGTTGCCCACATGCTGGTTGGCGCCCGTCAGTTGGTTGAAAAGCGTTGTCTTGCCGCAGTTCTGCTGACCGGCAAGGGCAAAAGTCAAAACGGTGCCTTTGGGTAGTGGCGTTTCGTGCGTCTTGTCGTGGTAGATGCCTTCTTCACCCAAGCCTGGGTGGGCGTTGTGGTCGGGGAGGGAAGTGATATAGAGTTGTTCAATATCTTGATTGTCAATATCTTCAATGTCTTCTGACTCGTTGCAAGGTGCCACTTCGATGAGGGTGGCGTCGGCTTTGCGCAGGGTGAGCGCGTAGCCGTGTACCCTGATTTCCATGGGGTCGCCCAAGGGCGCGTATTTCACCAGTTTGACGACGGCATCGGGGATGAGACCCATGTCCAAGAAATGCTGACGGCGCGCGCCTTCTCCTTTAACGGATTGAATGCGAGCCGATTGTCCGATTTCGAGCTTGTCAAGTGTCTTCATTTTTGTCTTCTTTTTGATGTTGCAAAGATACGGCGACTTTCCACAACCTCCATTCCTTATTAATAATGTTTTTTTTCGCTCGGCATCATCATTATTGGTGATTGGAACGTTTTTTGTTGTATTTTTGTTCGTCACGAAAACCAAATCATCATGAAAAAAGCATTGATTTTCGCCCTGTTTGCGCTGATGACCCTGCCGATGATGGCGCAAAACAACGACAAGAAAGTGGGCATCGACAAGGAAAATTGCACCTTTACCAACAAGGACGGCAAGACCTTCAACCTTTACGGCAAATGGCAGGTTGTGGAAAGTTTCCCCGACATCAAGGTGCAGGTCGTGGAATCCTTTGAGGATGTGGCCGTTGAGGTGGTGGAGAGCTTCCCCGACAAGTGCGGCAAGGTGAAGTTTGTGGAGAGCTTCCCCGACGTGAAAGTGCAATTCGTGAACTCGTTCCCCGACATCAAGATCAAGTATGTGAAATCGTTTCCTGGGGTGAAGAAATAGGTGGCATTATGGGTGTTAAGTAGATGATCATAATTAGTTTACATAATAGACGCGAGACACGAGACGGCGAGACGCGAGACGTTTGGTCTGTCCCGTGTCCCGAAGTCCCGTGTCCNAGACGGCGAGACGCGAGACGTTTGGTCTGTCCCGTGTCCCGAAGTCCCGTGTCCCGTGTCAAAACAATATGCAGTTTAATTTTGAATAGTTACTTAAAAGAATGCCTTTCTTAATGCTACAGCTTGCCATACCGCGTTTTGCGTTTTCGCAGAATTGTTGGTTTTTCATGTTTGACATCAGCGGTTTGTGAAAAATTGCTACCTTTGCGGCAAAATCGTAATGTCATGGGAGCATACATCAACATTGGCAAAGCAGGATTCCAGAGTGTTAGAAACGGTGAGTATGTTGACAAGTCTGGGCTTATCTCCATTGTCAACAATGCGCTTTTCACTGAGCGGCGTTTCAGTTGCGTTTCGCGTAGCCGACGCTTCGGAAAGTCGGTGGCGGCCAAAATGTTGTGCGCCTATTACGACCACTCGTGCGATTCCCGAAGTCTTTTTTCTGACCTTGAGATTGCTTCTAACCCATCGTTTGAGAAACATTTGAACAAGTACCCGGTCATTTATCTTGACATGACCAATTTCACCACGCGCTTCAAGGATGATGGCATTATGGAGCATGTTCAAAAAGAATTGAAGGCTGACATCCATGAGGCCTATCCGGATGTTCCTGTCAAAGACGATGACGACCTTATGGCCTACCTGATTCGTGTTGTCGAGTTTACCCAACAGCCGTTCATCTTCATCATTGACGAGTGGGATGCCATTTGCCGCGAATTTATGACTGGCGCTCATGCCATGGACGAGTATGTCAGTTGGCTGCGTCGAATGTTCAAAGGAAGCAATTCCCCACAGGTGTTTGCAGGGGTCTATATGACAGGCATTTTGCCCATCAAGAAATACAAAACGGAGTCGGCACTGAACAACTTTACTGAGTATTCCATGGTGGAGCCAAGACGGATGGCTTCCTATTTTGGATTCACCAAGGACGAAGTAAAAGCCTTGGCCGAAAAGCATCGCATGGACTTTGATGAACTCGTGAAATGGTACGACGGCTATCAGATAGGTGATGAGCGCTCCATTTTCAACCCCAATTCGGTGATGCAAGCCATTGATGCAGGTCGTTGCCGCAGTTTTTGGGCGGCTACGGGTGCCTATGATGCTGTGGCACACTATATTCAGATGAACTACGAGGGCTTGAAGGACGATGTGTTACGAATGTTGGCGGGGGAACGATGTGCTGTTGACCCAACGGGATTCCAGAACGATATGTCTGTCATTCAATCAAAGGACGATGTGCTGACCGTACTCATTCATTTAGGCTATCTGTCATACGACTGGAAAGAGAGTGAATGTTACATCCCCAATCGTGAAGTTGCGGGCGAGATGGTCAACGCTGTGAAGATGAACAATTGGAGCCATGTTGCTGATGCAATTGAGAAATCTAAACAACTCCTTCAGGCCACGCTTCGTGGCGACGAGGAGGCCGTGGCTCGTGGTGTGGATGCCGCCCACGATGAGAACACGAGCATTTTGAGTTACAACGACGAGCACTCGTTGGCTTGTGTGCTGAGCATCGCCTATTATTACGCCTCCAACGACTACATCATCCTCCGTGAGTTGGCCACGGGCAAGGGCTTCGCCGATTTGGTACTCATCCCGCGCAAGAATGTCAATTCTCCTGCCATCGTCATCGAACTGAAATACGACAAGGCCGTTGACACTGCAATAGAACAGATTAAGCGCAGGCAGTATTCTGCTAAGGTTGCGCAATACAGCGATAATCTGTTGCTTGTGGGTATTACTTACGAGCGGGAGAGTAAGGAGCATCGGTGCTGTATTGAGAGGGGTGGGATGGGCTGACTATTATAGTGTAGACGGAAAAGAGCGTATAGCCGCCAACCTTGAAGTGCTTGCCGAGGTGGAGCACAACCGCTAGAACGTGGAGAAGCTGCTGATGGGCTTCCGTCCGACTACAAACAAGGAGCATGAACTGATTAAGGCCGATGCAAAGAAGAAGAAAGAGTATAAGGATTGTTTCATCCATGACGACATACGTCCTTTCTCAGAATTGGATGATGCCGCAAAGGACATTGACAGGAAGTTGATAGAACATATTCCTGATATAATGAGGCAATGATGGCGACTGATTACGAGGCTCATATTGGCGGTACATCCTATGTAGAGCTTTTGTTAAGTGGTGGTGAGACGTGAGTACTTTTACTCAAATTCTGAGCAAACAAGAACCTATGTGATCATCTTTAAAACAAAGCAACTGAAAAAAGATTATGTGTGCCAACGGCTAATATCTTATCTTTATTTTTGCATGAATGGATTAATATCCATAATTTTGCAGTCTAAAATTTAAAATCATGTCAAAATTCGTTCTTGTTGTATTTATTATTGTATGTCTTTTACTGCTTTTATTCCTTTTATTTGGTTGGCTATGGTTTTATATATTTAGGGGAAAATACACACGAGAAAGGTTTGCTTTTTCTCTGTTATTTCGCTATTCATGTGCTATTGCCTTGTTTCTTGATTATGTCTTGTCCACTAATTAACGTGAGTTCGATATAAAATAATTGGTTGAAAAAGAATAACATAGCGATGTTTTTCGTATATTTGTAGTGCAAAAAACAAACGAAAACCGCTATGT
>ONVP01000071.1 GCA_900321315.1 uncultured Bacteroidales bacterium | reverse complement strand
CATGTTCAAAACTCTGTTGGAAAGGATGATTTCGCTCATTATGATTTGTTTAGTTGTTGATTATTGTTGATTGATGCAGTACTATAAAAGTACTGTAGTCTATAGTTTGTGCAAAAGTAGGTCTTTTTTTGATAAGGTAGGCGGAATTGCTCAATTTTATTTTTTTTCGGCCAGAGAACGGGCAATTTTCTTGCGATATGTTTTTTTTTCCTATTTTTGCAGCTTGATTTGAACCGATTGGAACAGATTTTGCATCGAACATCAGAAAACAAAAAACAGTGAACTATGCGTAAAAACTTGATGAAACACTTGATGACGGCGCTCCTGATAGCAGTTGCAGTGCCATTTGTGAACGCCCAAGTGCATGTGGGCGACATCCTTTGCGAAGGTGACCTCGTTGTTGCTCCAGCCGACTATGATAAGGACAACCATTCCGCCATTGGCGTGGTATTCTATGTTGACGACAGCGGCAAACACGGCTGGGCCGTGTCGCTGTACAACGATGGCAGCGAGGCGTGGGGAAGCTATGGCGAAGACAGCCCGCTCGGCAACGTGAAAGGCAAAGGCAAGGCCGCAAAAGACATCGACGGCTACGCCAACACCAAGGCCATCCTTGAGGCAGGTGGCGACTTTCCGGCTTTCAATGCCGTGGATTTCGAGAATGGTTGGTATCTGCCCGCTGCCGGACAAATGAAGAAACTCTATTCCAATGTCAGGGTAGTGAACGCCACCCTCAACGAAACGGGAGGCGACCGCTTTGACCCGACAGGCTTCACCTACTGGTCGTCGACAGAAAGCACCGTGTTCGACGCTTGGTATATGTGTTCCATCGGCGGCATCGAAAGAACCACCGATTCATTCAACGACTGCAAGAAAACCCCCAAGTACGTCAGGAGCGTGAGGACGTTCTGAACACAAATCCCATTAGGGCATGTCGGCCTCGGCCATACGAAAAAAGAATTGTTTAACCATTAAAACATACACAATCATGCGTAAAAATGTGCTGAAACAAACCTTGCTGGCACTCTGCCTGACGATGGCTTTGCCCTTCGTCAAAGCCCAAGTGCACGTTGGCGACATCCTCTGCGAAGGCGATGTGGTCGTCAGCCCCAACAGTCTTGACTCAACGGTGCACAACGCCATCGGCGTGGTATTCCATGTGGATGCTTCCGGAAAGCATGGCTGGGCAGTGGCTTTGCAAGATGTTGAAGGTGAGCAGAACTGGGGTCCCAATGCGAAAGACACGCCGCTGCGCAACATTTCCAGCAAGCAACAGGCAATCAATGATGTCAACGGTTATGCCAACACTAAGACCGTCATCGACCTTGGCTATTTCGTCGAGTTTCCGGCTTTCGAGACTCTCGATTTCGAAAACGGCTGGTACTTGCCTGCCATTGGCCAACTGAAGCGCCTTTACAAAAACATGGAAGCGGTGAACTCGGCCTTTGCTGCGGTTGGTGGCACGCCGCTGTCCACCGAAGAGGAATATTGGTCATCAACGGAGCGATACATCTGCGAAGCGTGGTACATCGACCCGTCGGGCGAAATCCATTGCAAAGACCATAGCTTCAACGGAAACAAGGACGACAGAAGACTTGTTCGCGGCGTGAGGAACTTCTGAAACCCATGACCGCCCCCAAACGACTGCCTCTGCGCCCAAAATGGTGCGGAGGCTTCTTTTGTTTGGGAAAATCCAAGCAACGCAACCACCAATGGCCGATTTCTGTGCGCGGACGATGATTTAGCATGGCTTGGGTTCTGGCATCCCAAGGGTGTTGGTGATTTCGGATGAAGCCCATGTAATTGAATCTATAACCAACTACAAACACCCCGCATAATACACCGGCAAACAAGTAACAACCCCATCTTTTTGATAGTCCTTGGTATAAAGCATTGCACTTTTCGCAACATCTTTTTCGCCCAAAACTGCACTTTTCGCAAAATGTTTGTCGATGAAGACGATGTAAAACCTAAAAATCTCCCATTCCAAAGGATTTTGCGCTTCAACGAAAAATCCCTACCTTTGCCGCAAAATTAGAAAACTATGAACAATTGGATTATCATTGCCATTATGTCCGCTGGCCTTTTGTTGATGGTCGCAGCCACGATACTTTTGTCCCGACTAATCAAGATGAAAGACGTCGAACTCCGCAATGGGAGCAAGATGGAACTGAAAGTGCAAGCCCTCAAAATCATCATGCCCCTGAAGGTGCAGGCCTACGAGCGGTTTCTGCTCTATCTCGAAAGGGTGCAACTGCCCCAGTTGGTGAAGCGCGTCTATACGCCAGGCATGGAGAAGGGCGCGTTCCATCTCCAGCTTTTGCAGAATGTGAGGGAAGAGTTTGAGCACAACCTTGCCCAGCAGTTGTATGTCTCCAATTCCACTTGGAACGCCGTTGTGAACGCCAAGGAAGAACTTGTCAATCAAATCAATACGACTTTCGAGCAGTTGAAGGACGAGGAGGATGTTTCCATTTTGGCGCAGAGCCTCGTAGCCTTGCCCAATCCCATGGTCGAGCAGGCCGTGGCCGTCTTGAAACGCGATTTTGAACGGCTGCTGTAATAAAACACGGTTTTTGCCGTTCACTTTGTAAACACACATTGTAATGAAATTTACCGCTACCCAAGTTGCCGAGCTACTTTCTGGAAAGGTGGAGGGCAATCCCAACGCAGAGGTCTGGAATGTGGCCAAAATCGAGGAAGGCGCCCCTGGGATGCTGAGCTTTCTGGCCAATCCGAAATACACGCACTACATTTACGAAACGCAGTCGTCCGTGGTCATCGTAAACGACGATTTTGAGGCTACGGCACCCATTCAGGCCACTTTGATTCGTGTGCCGGACGCTTACGCTTCGTTTGCCAAGCTGCTGGCTTTTTACGATCAGATGAGCCAAAACAAGCAGGGCGTTTCGTCCATGGCTTTTGTTTCAAAATCGGCGCAATGTGGTGAGAACCTGTATCTTGGCGAGTTTGCTTTCGTGGGCGAGAACGTCAAAATCGGGAACAACGTGAAACTCTATCCGCAAGTGTATGTGGGCGACAATTGTGTTGTCGGCGACAATACAGTGCTGTATCCGGGCGTGAAACTCTACCGCAATACGGTGGTCGGGAAAAACTGCATCCTCCATGCGGGCGTGGTGCTCGGTGCGGATGGGTTCGGCGTCGCGCCTCAGCCCGACGGGCATTACGAGAAGATTCCGCAGGTGGGCAACGTGGTTATCGAGGACAACGTGGAAATCGGGGCCAACACCACCATTGACCGCGCCACGATGGGATCGACGCACATTGGCAACGGCGTGAAGCTCGACAACCTGATTATGTTGGCGCACAATACCGAAGTGGGCGAGAACACCGCCATAGCCGCGCAAACAGGCGTGAGCGGATCGACGCACATCGGAAAGAATTGCGTGATTGCAGGTCAGTGCGGCTTCGTTGGGCACATCAAAGTGGCCGACGGTGCAAGAATCGGGGCGCAGTCGGGCGTTTTGGGCAACCTTAAGAAGGCAGACGACTACATGGGCAGCCCGACGCAACCTCTTCGCCAATATCTCAAGTCGATGGCCCACATCCGCCGCTTGGACGAGATGTCGCGGAAGATCGACGCACTCGAAAAAGAACTGGCCGAACAGAAATCCCGACAACCCAAATAAGACCCCGCATGATTTTTTTTTGTTTGTGAAAGAATAATTCCTATCTTTGCACGTTTTTTGTGGAAAGAATCCACGAAATTTGATTTTTATGGAGAAACAATGTACGCTCAAGAATAGAGTCAGTGTCAAAGGAGCAGGACTTCACACCCGTCAATGCGGCACCCTTACTTTTAACCCGGCTCCCATAAATTCTGGAATCCGTTTTCGTAGAATAGACCTTGAAAGCCAGCCTATTATCGAGGCTGATGTGGATAATGTCATCGACACCGCCCGAGGCACTACCCTCGGCAAAGGCGGCGTGAAGATTTACACCGTCGAGCATGTGTTGGCCTCGCTGCGCGGCATGGGTGTCGACAATGTGCTGATTGACATCGACGTGGAAGAAACGCCCATCATGGACGGCAGCGGCAAGTTCTTCGTCGAAGCCATCCACAAGGCCGACATCGTCGAACAGAATGCCCCGCGCAACTATTTGGTCATAGAGGAGCCGATCTCGTACAGCAACGAGTTTCTCGGCATCGAGCTTCGCATCGAGCCTTGCGACTCGTTCCAAGTGGACGTGAAAGTGAAATACAACACCAAGGTTCTCGACGAGCAAAACGCCTCGCTGCACGACCTGAAGGCCTTCGAGACCGAGATTGCGCCTTGTCGCACTTTTGTCTTCCTCCACGAGTTGGAAACCCTCATCAGCCGCAATCTCATCAAGGGCGGCGACCTCACCAATGCCATCGTTTTCGTCAATCGCAACGTTTCCTCCGACGAACTTGACCGCATCGCGGCTTTCTTCAAGAAACCCAAGGTGGCGGTGAAGGAAGGCGGCATCCTGAACAATGTGGAACTGTATTTCGACAACGAACCAGCGCGCCACAAGCTGCTGGATGTCATCGGCGACCTTACTTTGGTCGGGCGACCCATCAAGGGCAAGGTGACGGCGGTGAAACCCGGCCATTTCTCCAACACATCCTTCGCACGGAAGATCAAGCACACCTTATTATATTAAATCCGGGACGCGGAACACCAAACTCTAAGCTCTAAACTCTAAACTCTAAACTCCCAACTTTCATCTATGAACCTGGCCTATATCCATCCCAACGCCCGCATTGCGGAAGACGTGAAGATTGAGGCTTTCGCTTGGATTGGCGAAGATGTTGAAATCGGCAGCGGCACATGGATTGGTCCCAATGTGACCATCATGGACGGTGCCCGCATAGGGAAGAACTGCAAGATTTTCCCTGGCGCGGTGATTTCGGCCATTCCGCAAGACCTTAAGTATCAAGGCGAAACCACGTATTGCTATATCGGCGACGGCACTACGGTGCGTGAGTCGGCAACGGTGAACAAAGGTACTTCGGCCTCGGGCAAGACCGTGGTGGGCAAGGACTGCCTGCTGATGGCCTTCACCCACGTGGCGCACGACTGCTACCTCGGCGACCATATCATCATGGCCAATGCTGCCACGCTTGCAGGTCACATCACGGTCGATGATTGGGCCATTTTCGGTGGCTTGGCGGCGGTGAGCCAGTTTTGCCGCATCGGCTCACATGTGATGATTTCGGGCGGAGCCTTGGTCAATAAAGACATTCCGCCGTTTGTGAAAACAGGGCCAGGCTATCCCGTGTGCTATGCCGGCGTCAATTCCATCGGCCTGATGCGTCGCGGTTTCTCAAGAGAGCGCATCAATGCGATTCAAGACGTGTATCGTGTCATCTATAGCGTAGGCATGAACATCACGCAATCATTGCAATACATCCGCGAAAACCTTCCCGCTTCGGAAGACCGCGATTTCATCCTCGGTTTTGTGGAGAGTTCCAAAATCGGCGTGATGAAGAACGCCGTGGGAAGAGAGGAGTAAGTTTCAAGAATCCATTACAAGGCAAGGCAGAAAATCCTGCCAGGATGCCCAAACCCCTACGTCCTAAACGGCAAAAGCCTCATTTTCATGGATTTGTAATTGATTATGGCCTTGTGTTTCCGCAGCAAGTCGCCGCCGATGATGCCGTCGATGCAGGGCAGGTTGAGTTTGGCGTACATCTCGTGTATGTTGCTTAAGTCCAAGGCAACAGCTTCATAGTCACGGATTTCCAATTCGCCTAAACAGATGCTGTCGATGGGAAAAGTGGAACTCACCAAGTTGGAGCTGCCCACGCCGGCGGTGATGCCTTCCTTCTGCTCAAACTGTGGATTCTCGATGAAACCGGCTATCGTGTTCGGGTCGAAAACGGAGCGTGAGGCTCCCGTGTCGACAAGGAAAGCGGCTTCCTTGCCATGAATCCGTCCTTGGACCATGACATGGAAGCCTTCTCCTTCGATGTCAAGCAGTTGCAGCGGAACTTCGATGTAGCGTCGCATTTAGAAGTTCGGCTTGATTGCGTATTTCTTGTAGAAGTCCTTGATGATCTTCACGGCTTCGTCGGCGGTGTCGACGATATGGAAGATGTCGAAATCCTCCTCCTTGATCATGTTGTTGGGGAGCAGGGTGTCTTTGAACCAATCGACGAGGCCTTTCCAGTATTCGCTTCCGACAAGCACCACGGGGAAGTCCACCATCTTGTTCGTTTGGATGAGCGTGATGGCCTCCGATAGTTCGTCCAAGGTGCCGAAGCCGCCGGGCATGGCGATGTAGCCTTGCGCATAGCGCATGAAGATGGTCTTACGGACGAAGAAATAGTCGAAGTTGATGTTTTTGTCGGGATCGATGTAGGGATTGAAATGCTGCTCGAAGGGCAGGCAGATGTTCAGTCCCACGCTGGTTGCGCCACCTTGGTGCGCGCCTTTGTTGCCGGCTTCCATGATGCCTGGGCCGCCGCCGGTGATGGTGCCGAAGCCGTAGTCGGCGAGTTTTTCGGCGATTTCGACGGACATTTCATAGTATTTGTCGCCGGGTTTGGTGCGGGCCGATCCGAAAATAGCCACGCAAGGGCCGATTCTCGACATTTTTTCCATGCCTTCCACAAACTCGGCCATGATTTTGAATACCGACCATGAGTTGTGCGTCTTGATGTCGTTCCACGACTTGGGGTGGAAGCTGTCGCGGATGATTTTTTCTTCTTGCTCTGTAATGGGCATAACTTAAGATTTAAAAGTTCAAGATTCAAAGATTTTGAAAAAAATGGAGCTTTGAACGAAAAAAGTTGTAATTTTGCGGGCTGAAACCGTAAGGTTCAACGAAGTTAGACGCGAATGTAGCTCAGTTGGTAGAGCATCAGCTTCCCAAGCTGAGGGTCGCGGGTTCGAACCCCGTTATTCGCTCAAAGTCAAGGGGTTGCGCGTGGCGCAACCCCTTGGTTTTATTATTCCATTGGTGTTCCGCACTCGGGGCAGAACTTGCCGCTCACCTCGTTGCCGCACTTCGGGCAACGCTTTGGCCCGACGGCGGCCATCGGTGTTCCGCATTCGGGGCAGAACTTGCCAGAGGTTTCGGTGCCGCACTTTGGGCACTTCATCGCGGCCTTGGGAGCCGGAGCGGGTGTTCCGCACTCGGGGCAGAACTTGCCGACGATAGTCGTGCCGCACTTCGGGCAGGGAACGCCTTGCGGAGCCGTCGTCTGGCCGCCGCCTTGGTTGTACGGGTCGTAGCTGGTCTGTGGAGCTTGGTTGCCCCAAGCGTTCTGCATCACGCTGCCGCTCATGCCGCCGCTTCCCATGTTCATCATGCCCAGGCCCATGAAAGCGCCTGCCGCGCCACCCGGGTTGTTGGCCGCATCGCCCATAACGTCGATGATCTTGCCTTGTTGCATCATCGAGTTGGAGCTGTATTCGTAGCGGTCGATCTTGGCTTGGCTGGCTTCGTCAAGCGAAACGCTCTCCACGGTGAAGCTCACCAGCTTGACACCACGGGCGCGGATGGGTTCGTCGAACACACGCTCGTCCATCACCTGCTTCATCTCGTCGGTGTAGCTCGGCAGTTCGAGCACGGGCACGCGGTGCTTGCTGTTACCCATTTCGTTGAGCACGTTCTGGAAGGAAGCGATTACTTCGCTGCGCATCTGCTCGGTGATGTCTTGCTTCTTCACCACGTTGGCCGTACCGGCATGGTTGCGCATGAAGATGCCCACGTCGTCGAGCTTGAAGGTGTATTTGCCGTAGCAGCGCACATTGACCCCCATTGGGCTGAGCGCTCCGGTCATTTGGTTCGGGATGGCGTGAGACCAGTCCTGGAACGGAATCGGGGTGGCGGTGCCGAACTTGTTGTCGAGGATTTCCTTGATGTTGAAGAAGAACACGGCCTGTTCCTTGGCGGGTGTGCCGCCGTAGGTGAAACGTTGCCACATTTCCTTGAAGACCGGGCCAAACTCGCCCGCGAAGAACGATGGCGACGAGCTTTGGTCGAAGTTGTAAACGCCTTCCTCGGCGGTGGCATCGAGCACCGAGCCGCTGTCGTAGATGACGGCGATTTGGCCGGGAGCCACGATGATGCGGCTGCTCTTGGAGATTTGTCCTGACTTGGTGGTCACCTTCACCATGAGGGTGTCCATGTCCATGTTGTCACATTTGATGAGGTCTAACCATTGGTCGCGCAAGGTGCCGCCGATGGAGCCTGTGATTGCTTTGATGAGTCCCATGTTGTTGATTGTTTAATTGTTGATTGTTTAATTGTTTTCGTTGCAGGGGCGAACCAGTGTGTTCGCCCATTGTTTGATGTTTGTTTCGTAGTATGGGCAAACACGCGTGTTCGCCCATACAATTATGTCCGTGAATGGATGTCGGTCAAAACCCAGTCATGCTCGCCATTGGTGATGACGCTGCCGCAGTAGTTGCATTGTCCTGATGAGGTCACCTCAGTCGGGGCGCCGCAGTTGGGGCAGTTGGTGGTGGTGTTGCCTTTCTTGCCTGGGTTGGTCTTTACTCCGGCCTTGCGGTTGAACACCATCACGTAGCGCATGTACCAGTCGCGGTTGGGGTCGCTCTCGAGTACTTTCTTGGTGGTGTCGTCGATGACGTAGTCGCGCATTACGGCGTTGAGCCACACGGTGAGCACTTCCTTGTCGCCGTCCTCCCTGATGTCGTGCAGCGAGCAGTGCTTGATGCCGATTTTCTCGATGACGTTGGTCTTGCCGAGACGGATGTATTCGTCGAGATGCTGTTTGTGTTGGTTGAACAGTGTTTCGCTCTCAAACGGGCGGATGGGTTTCCAGTCCTTGGTGGTCCATGCCTCTTGGATCTTCATGAACACCTCGCGTGCGAATCCTATGAACTTGTCTGACGAGAAGTCGGGGTCGAATCTGTGGATGATGTTGGTCACATACTCGGTGCGATCTGGCGTAGCATCGGTATTAGCCTGATTGTCCACCTGCCTATTAATATAGGTGTTGTCGGTAGTCTTCTTGTTTCTTATCTTTCTCCTGATGAGGAGGAAGACGATGAGAACTACCAAAACGAAGAATCCCGTTACAGGGTCTTCGATGAACAGGCCGATGAGGTACCAGATGAGCACGGCCAAGTCGCCAATATCGCCGTCACCGCCGCCGCTGCCTGTGTCGATGATTCCCTCTCTCAAGCAGTCCTCGTCCGATATGCCGCATAACGGCTCTACCTTATTGCAGGTTATCTTGATATGGTGCGGCATCCATTCTGCCTTGACAAACATCTTGTTCTTGAAGCCGGGCAGCTTCTTCTTACGGTAGAACAGATGCTTCATGTCGGCATAGGTCAGTTCCTCTCGTTGCTGCTCGTTCATATCCGGACGGGCTTGCTCGTATTTTTGCGCTATGGCAACTATCTCGCCCACCTGATAGACGTACTGCTGGAACATCTTTTCGGGGCCTACCATATTCAGGATGGCCTGGTCGATCTCGATGTGCTCCAACGCTCCGGCGTAATACTCTTCCTGGTACTGCGGTACGGCATCGAGAATACATTGCGGAATAACTCTGCGCGTCATACCTTTTACTCCGTCGAACGTGGCTTGCTGCAAACCGAACGGTTCGTTAAACATAATCTTCTTCATGGCTTACATATTTAGGATGGCACGGATGTCAACTAATTTCGTCCGATACTCGGCTGCTTCCGAAGCGTACCGATTAACGTCCTTTTGGAGTGCCTGAATCTGCTTATCTTGGCTCTCGATGCGCTTGCCCAGTTCCTCGACTACTTTGACGCGTGTGTCTTCCATCGCGAGGAACATACGATACAACCCACCGTTGCGTTTCCACCGCTTGCAGAACGTCTCTTTATCAACGTCATCGCCTGCTGCCATGTACTCCGGATGGATTACTTTTTCGAAATAGATTGCGTTTGGACGGATACCCGTCAGCTTTTCAAACTCTTGAATTGTCATAACTCTTAATGTTTTAATGGTTTTCTTAATTTTATGTAAAGGTACAAAAATTTTACGATATGACCAAATTTTTCGGGCATAAAACGCTGATTATTTGCATTTTGCAATGCGTCCTTGCCAAATTATATTTTGCTACTATATTGTTTCAGTTTTGGCATAGAATTTGTCAAGTAAATTGTCAATCGATGCGCTTCAATCTGTCAATCGATGCGCTTCAATCCATCAATCGATGCGCTTCAATCTGTCAATCGATGCGCTTCAA
>ONVP01000063.1 GCA_900321315.1 uncultured Bacteroidales bacterium | reverse complement strand
TCCACTACAACTTTCTCCACGCGCACTTCGGTTCCAGAGGTGATGCGCAGGAAATAAATGCCTTTAGCCAGGCCATTGACGTTGATTTCGGCATTGCCAACGGCGTTGCCCCTGGCCACCGTCTGGCCCATGCCGTTAAACATCTCGTAACCGTATTCGATGTTGCCACCGTTGACATGCAAGGTGTTGTGGGCCGGGTTGGGATAGATGCTCACGCTCTCAAGCGTGCTTTCCTCAACGCCAACGAAGCCGACGCTGACGCTGACGTGTTCGGGCGACGAGTATTGCCCGTTGCCGTTGGAGGCCACGACGCTGTAGGTGTAGATGCCGTCTGCGACATTGTCGTTGAACGAAGTGCCCGACTGGTTGGCCACTTCCACGCCGTTGCGGCTGACGATGAAGGTCGAAGCGCCTGCGGGAGCAGTCCAAGTGAGCGACACGCTGTTGCCTGCGACGCTGGCCTCAAGGTCGGTGACGGGTGCGAGGGCGAGAACAACGTGGGAAGACGGGAATTGAATGTCGTCAATCCAGGCGCAGTCGTTGCCATCGCTCATACTGTAATCTTTCTTGTAGCTCCACTTTAAAGTGTGGATGCCGGCAGTCACGGCATAGGTTTCCTTGCCCCAATCCACTTCGCCTGACCAGTTGCCTTTTTCCACGTTGTCGATGTAGAAAATGAGCATGTCATATCCGTTTTCCGACGAAACTTTCCTGAAGAAGTTCATTTCGCCGTTGGTCAGCACTTCGATGGTGAGGATGAGGTCGGACTGCTGGCTGTCGAAGATGGCTCCCGACCTTGCGCAATAATTGCCCGAATAGCCCTGGCCGCTAACGATGGTCCAAGCGTTGCTTGTGCCGGTCTGCCAATCAAGCTGGCTGAAGTCGCCCGACTCGAAATTCTCCATAATGCTGCCCACGGTGACGATGTGGGAACCGCTCAGCGAATAGTGGCCGGAAGTGACAAGATAGCTGATTTCGTAGGTTGATCCGACTTCGATGTTGCTGCCCACCGCTATTTCGACGGGAACTTGAGCCGATGCGCCAGCCTCAATCGTCCCGATTTCAAAGCTGTTGGAGGTCAAGGCGAGGTCGTCGGAGCTGGAAAACACCTGAAGGATGGCACCGTTGGCTGCGGCACCGCCGTTGTTGGCGATGTTGAAGGTGATGGTGGCATTGCCGCCGGCAACAAGTTCGGTGTTGCTGATGTTGTCCATGGCGAAGGAAGGTGCGCCAAAGGTGAGGTCAAACTTGGCTTCCCATGAATTGCTGCCCGAAGTGCAGTTCAGGAAGAAACGCACCTTGGTGTTGTGGGGGATGTCAACCCCAGTCTTGAACGCAAATGCGTTGGCAATGGTGTAGGAAGCATTGGGGGCGATGGACGGAACGGTGGCCGTGGCACCAGTGATTTCGATGTATTCCGACTCGGTGCTCAGCACGACGTTGATGTTGTTGGCGGTCTCGATGCCGACGTTCTTCAACGAAACCGTGGGCGACACGTATGCGCCGTTAACCAATGGCTGGCCGCATTGCACGGCATCGAAAGCGATGAAGGCTCCTTCCATGGCGGCGGCGGGAATCTCTTGGATGTAGGGGATTCTGTCCAAACAGGTCACGCAGATGGTGACGTCGCCACCGCTGGTGATAGGCTGGATCGGGATGTCGGCAGTGCCGCTCTCAGTGATGAGGCCGGCACCGTAGAGTACACCGTCCTTGCTGATGCCGACATACGAACCCGGATCGGCGCTGACTGTGAAGTAATCGAGGCCAATCGGCAGGGTGGGCATGTGGCTCACGTTGTTTTCGGTGGGTTGTGTGCGGAAAGGCATGACGGAGCCGTCGCCAAGGGCGTGGTAGGCTTGCCAATAATACGTGTTGCTCACGCTGCTCTGATAGCTTCCTGCATGGGCATAGCAAACGGCAATGTTGCCGATGAACGGGATGGCCGAGACGCAGTTGAACTCGGCATCGTTCCAAACGGCGTCGTAGGCACCATAGGCGGTTTGTTCGTAGGTGGGCATCTGGTTGAAGACATTGGTGGCGCCCACAGCGAAGTAGTAGTCTTCATACCAGTAGGTGCTGGGGCAGGAGCCGATGTAGGCGTATGCACCTTTCGTGTTGGCGCGAATCATGGCCTCGCCGAAGCAGGTGCCGGTGCCCCAGTTGGCAGCATCGCAGCAGTTGCCCATGGCGAGGAACGGCTTGCCCTCGTTGGTCAGGTTGTTCACGTCGCTAACGCTCAACATCGGTTCGGCCCAACTGTCGTCGGAACCATGGGCAGTGTAGTTGACGAAACCGACGCCAGTGTTCAGCGGCTGATAGCAGCCCGTGTAAGGATAGCCGAGCCAAGAATATACATTCTCGAAACCATGATCGGCGTTGTAGTAGTAATTCATCGCATACTGGATGGTGGGCTTTCCGACACTCGGATTCCAGCCGGAATCCCAACCGGCAATCAAGAGCACGTTGTTCAGGTAAGTCGGGTCGGGAAGCTCGACGTATTGCTCATACAACAAGGTCTTGGTGACGATGTTCTGCATCTGTGCCACGGTTTGGGCGCACATGCGGCTGTGGTAGATGTCGGGGAAGTCGTCGTTGTCGACGCTCATGTATTGAAGGTCGGTGACCCTGCTGGTTGCAGAGCCTATGGCACTGGCGGGCACTTGGTCCTTGTCGCCGAAGATGATGAGGAAAGTGGGGGCGTCTTTGGCGTATTCCTCTTGGATGAAGTTGCGGATGGCGGCAGAGGTGTTGCCGATTTCGTCGGTGTATTTCACTGTCGTATAGAAGCCTTTCGTGGTCTTCCATTCAATCCAAGGCTGCATGACTTCCTCGAACATTCTGTTGGCGATGACGAGCATCTTCACTGGGGCTTGCCAGAGGTCGGGGTGCTGGTCATACACGCCGTCGCGCCAGTTGAACATGGCATTGTAAACTTTGGAAAAATAAGGGCTGAACGTGCGGACAAACTCGCTTTCGGCAGCGGCTTTGTCGTAGTCGTTGTAGCGCACTTCAACCTCGATGTCGTTGTAAACCTCGATGGTGTTGTCGAAGGGGTTGTAGTTGACAGGGTTGATGGTCAGCGAGCCGACTTGGATGCCGCGCATGGTGCCCTTCACTTCGAGGGAAGCCAACGGACGCTGGCTGAGCCTGTTGGCAGCGTATGCCTTCTCTTTGTACATGAACTTCACGTCTTCGGGCTTCTGGTCCTTGCGGAGCGAAGGCTGCTGCGGAGCAATGGTGTTGATGCCGAAGTCGGACAAACGGTAAATGGACGTGGTGTAGCTCTTCACTTCCACAGTGGCGTTTTTGGCACCGTAGGGCACGGCAACCAGCTGGTGCGCGGCGGGCAGCGAAGGCTCGCCCACGTTGCCCGACGGATAGGTGCCGTCCATCGTGATTTCAGAAAACACGCCCTTCTCGGTCGAAACCTCGGTGGCGTCGATGCTGTTGAACGAGAAAGTGGCCGTGAAGCCGTCTTTCGTCACATTGGCACATTCCTGTGCCGACTTGGCCCTGCCCAACTCGATGCGCCCTTGAGCCATCGCTTGCGAGCCAAACAGCAGTCCCGTCAAAAGGATTGCTGCACTGAACAAAATGCTTTTCTTCATTGAGTTGATTTGATTAAATTAAATTAAATAATAATGATGGTGATTCGTCTTAAAATGCGCCCGCAAAAATAGCATTTTTTTGGAAAGTCGGAGCGGCGAAACCCGAAAAAAAAAATTCTGTCGGCGATTTCTCCGCCTGTAATCGCCTATTTGCCTTTCAGGATTCGCTTGTATTCGCGGTCGTTGCGGATGATTTCCATCGCCTTGCCAATGCCAGCGTCTTCCTGTGCCATCACACGATAATATTCCTGTGTCTCCCAAACGTTTCTCGCTATCAAAGCCTTGACTTGCAGCAAGATGAACTTCTCGGAATGTTGGAATTGCTCGTTGTCCCATTCCACTTTGGCTTCTTCGGCGGCTTTTTTCAGCCCCTCAATGAGGTCTTTCCCGACCAAAAAATTCTTGTTGAATTGCTCAAAATCAGTGTATTGCGCCTTGATTTCGTCGCGGTGCTTCAGGCCGTAGTCGGTGGTGAATCGGTTCAAGGCGCCCTTGCGCACGAGGTTGGTGTAGAGCTTGCTGTTGAAAGAGGTGTCCACAGGGATGAAGATGTCGGGCATGATGCCGCCGCCGCCATAGACCGTGCGACCGCCATCGGTCTTATACTTCAGTGAATCAGGGAAGTGTATGCTGTCGGCGTGGAAATACTCGCCGTGTTCCAAACGCTTGGTCATTTCCTTGGCGTAGTCCTCAACGCCTTTCTCGTAAGGTCGTTGGATGCAGCGACCCGAAGGCGTGTGGTAGCGCGAAGTGGTGAGGCGGACTTGTGCGCCGTCGGGCAGGTTGAAAGGTCTTTGGACCAAACCTTTGCCAAAGGAACGCCGGCCAATCACAACGCCACGGTCGTGGTCTTGAACGGCACCCGAGAGGATTTCGCTGGCCGAGGCCGAGCCTTCGTCAATCAAAACGACCAATTTCCCGGAGGTGTAAAGCCCGTCCTTGGTGCTGCGCCATTCCTGACGCGGCGAGTGGATGCCTTCGGTGAAGACGATGAGTTTGTTTTCTCCAATGAACTGGTCCACAAGCTCAATGGCGATGTTGAGGTAGCCGCCCGTGTTGCCGCGCAAGTCGAAGATGAGCGATTCCATGCCTTGTGCCTGTAGTTTGGTGAAAGCCTCCTTGAATTCCTTGGTTGATTCTTGCGCGAAACGGTCGAGCTTGATGTAGCCGACATGGTTGTCGAGCATGTAGGTCGCGTTGATGCTGTTCAGCGGAATCTTGTCGCGAGTAATCTCAAAGTCAATAAGTTCCGGGTCGTTGCCGCGTTTCACGCTCACGGTTACTTTGGTGCCTTTCTTGCCGCGCAGGTGTTTCTGCACGTATTCGTTATCGACTTTCTTTCCAAACGATTCCTCGCCGTCAATCTTGATGAACTGGTCGCCGGCCATGATGCCGACTTTTTCCGACGGACCGCCCGCCGTGGGACTAATCACCGTAATGGTGTCGCGGATGAGCTGGAAGGTCACGCCGATGCCCTCGAAGCTGCCCACAAGAGGCTCGTTCGCTTTCTCCACGTCCTTTTTGGAGATGTAGGCCGAGTGCGGGTCGAGTTCCTTCAGTGCGGCGATGATGGCGTCTTCCGTCACCTTGTCGATGTTCGCCGTATCGACATAGAAGTTTTCGATGAGATAAAGCATGGTGCCCAGTTTCTGGACGTTCATTTGCGCCTTCGATTGGGGCTGGTTTTGGGCTGAAATGAAGAGTGTGGTAAAAACCAACACAAAAGTGAATAAATGTTTGATACCCATTTTGCTAATTTATGTCAATGTTTATTTGTTTTTCAGAAGAACCATCTTCAAAGATTTCAAAGTCTATGGTATATATCTCTTTTCTTATTGAATACTTGATTTGTCCTTTCCCAACAAACAGTCTGGAGGCGGTCACTTTGCTCGGATAGACTCCAAATCCCGTTGCAAAACAATAGGATAAAAGAGCTCTTGCGTTTTTGTTTCCTTTCAAAGTGGCTTGGGTTAAGCAGTCAATGGCATGATCATTTGCTAGGTGGGTGTCGGTTCCAAAAAGAGTTTGGAAACCTCGCTGATAAAGCGAATCTGCTTCCGTTTTGATGCTCTTTTTCTCGAGCGGCTCTATGAGGATGGGCTTTTTTGTTGTCGTTTCAGGTGTTTGGATCTGACTTAACAGGCTGATGTTTTCGATAATTCCACGTTGTTCGTTGGCCTTTTCTCTCCAAAACTGGGCCATTTCTGGATCTTTTTCAACGCCAATGCCGTAACTATAATAGCTGCCCAAAGTAATTTGGGCATTCATGTGTCCTTGTTCAGCGGCTTTCCTTATCCAATTGACAGAAAGGCTTTCGTCGCGGGGCAACATAAATCCTTCGTTATAGAATAATCCCAACATATATTGCGCATCAGGAACGCCTCGATAAGCTGCTTGTTGAAAATGATGCAGTGCCAAAGCTTCGTTTTTCTCAATAAAGTTGCCTTGCAGGTACATATACCCAATCATAAGGTCGCCTACTGGAAGTTGTTTTTGAACAGCCTGATCAAACCAATAAAGGGCTTTTTGAGGGTCAAAGAAGTTCAATTCCTTTTCTTGGAAAATGTATCCTAATAAGAGAGCCGCCTGCCCATTGCCTGTATTAGCGGATTCAGTAAAGTATGAAATGGCTTTTTCATAATCTGTTTCGGCGCCAATGCCGTCGATATAGTAAATGCCCAAGTTGTAGTTTGCCTTGCTGAAGCCTTGGTCGGAAGATTTTTGAAGCCATTTGAGGGCTTCTTCATAGTTTTGGTTTTCCTTGTAATAGATTCCCAAATCATTCTGGGCTTCTTTGTTGCCAGCCTTGGCTTCATCTATTAGAAAGGATAAATACTCATCTTGGGAATGGTGCTTGTTTTGACACGAAGCTGTTATCCAAACACATACGGCCAACCAAAAGATAATATTGCTAACCTGCTTTAACTGAGACATAATTGTTCATTATTTTGTGCCAATGATAACTCCTAAATTCTATTAATACTTTAGAACGTCCTTCACCGAGAAAATCTTGCTGAGGTGTTCAAACGAGAAATACTGGTCATCCATAATCATGTAATCCTCGCGCTGCGCCTTGGTCAGTCGCTTGATGTCGGGGAACATGGAAATGGGAACGATGACTACGCGCCCATCTGTCAGAAAGACAGCCATTGCCCCTCTTTTCAAACCGAAATCGAGTTTCTTTATCCCTAAAGTTGTGTCCTTGAATTTGCACATATTGTATTCTCCTTATTTGATATGTTTGATACGAATCTTCCTTCCAGCAAATATTTCGTCAATGCTTTTGTTGAGTCCATCCCAATGCTCGTCAATGGCTTCCAAAATCAGTTTTTCGTCAGTCTTGGAAAGTTCCGACCAAGCAATTTCTATTTTTTTCAAACCGTTTTCTTCAATCCATATTTTTGCCACGGTGTCGCCTCTGTGTGATTTCTTGCTGCCGCGACGCACCACATGGATATGCCGCCTGTTTTCCAGAGCATCAGCGGGAAAAACGGAAAGAATGAATTGAAGTATGAAAGCCAGTTTGCCCATATTGAAACTTTTTCAGAGTGCAAAAATAAGCAATAAATCGAAAACAACCGCTCTTACTGCCTCAAAATCTCAAAAGTGTTGTCCTCGTTCAATTTGATGATGGTCGAACTCTTCGGCTTGGCGAAACTGTCGTGATAAAGCTGCACCACATAATCCACCGAGTTCTTGATTTCTTCGCATATATCGGTGAAAATCACCGATGAAGGCTGTCCAGTAAGATTGGCCGAGGTGGAAGTGATAGGCTTGCCCAATCGCTTGATGACTTCCTTGCAAAACTCGTTGTCCACCACGCGGATGCAAACGGAATTGTCGTCGGAAACGGCCTTGGCCAAGTTCTTGCTCTCGCGGTAAATGATGCTCAGCGGGGTTTTGGCGCCTTTGATGAGGTCGTAGGCGATGGCGGGCACGCTAACCACATAATCCTGAAGCCTTTCCACCGAATCGACGAGGATGATGAGGCTTTTGTTCAATGGTCGCTGCTTGACGGCATACACTCGCAGGCAGGCCTTGTTGTTGGTGGCATCGCAGCCCACGCCCCAAATGGTGTCGGTAGGGTAGAGGATGGTCTTTCCAGCCTTCAGCGCCGCAACGGTGCGTTCCACTTCTTGTTCAAAAGCATGGTTTGTAACTTGTTGATTCATAATGTTTTATTTTGTTTTAAAAGATTGGTGTAAATACTCAATAGATTCTTGGCGATGGCTTCGTCCGAGAATTGTTCGGCGTATGCTTTTCCTTTTTCTATCATGCTGTTTTTCAAATTGTTGTCCCTATCGATAATCATGATTTGTTCGGCCAAATCTGCTGGGTCGTTGGGCGACACGTATCGGCTGTCGGGTCCGCCGCTTTCCTCTAAGCAACTTCCTTTGGCCGCAATGACGGGCACGCCGCTTTGCAAGGCTTCCACAATCGGAATGCCAAATCCTTCAAAATGAGATGGATAGATGAAAATTGAGGCGTTTTGGTAGAGGGCGGGCAAGTCGCCGAAATCCACATTAGGTAGAATGTGGACTTGGCCTTGGAGTTTCTTATTTTCTATAAATTGTTGTAATTCAATGATATAATCGGTCGTTCTTCCCGCGATGACCAAAGGATTGTCGATGGCTCCGGCTTTCAGGGCTTTCAGAATCAGGAGTTGGTTCTTGCGCGGCTCGATGGCGCCCACATTGAGCAGGTAGTTTTCGGGCAGGTTGTATTTCTTCCTGACCTTTTCCTTTTGGCTTTCAGAAACTTGCTTGCAGAAATTGGGATGGCAGCCTTGGTAAACGACGCTGATTTTTTTCTCCTCGATGCCCCAAAGTTCGATGAGGTCGTTTTTGGTCTGTTGGCTGACGGCAATGATGCGGTCGGCCACGCGGCAACTGCGCAAGTATTTGGTTTTGTATAGTTTGCGATCAATATAAGGGTATAGTTCGGGATGGCGGATGAAAATGAGGTCGTGCATGGTGACCACTGTAGGAATGTGTGTTTTTTCAATGCCCACGGGCAGTTCATGGCTGAGGCCGTGGTAGAGGTCGAGTTGCCGCCTTTCCGCTTCTTTGGTGATGCCGAAAGTGCGCCAAAGCGAGGTCATAAAACCATGTTTCGGTTGGATGACGGTAGCGTTTTTAGGACAATCGAAACAGATGCTCGAATCCGTCTTCGGCGTGAACAAATCCAACTGTAAATCAGGAAAAAGCGAGGCAATAATACGAATCGTGTCGCGGCTGTAGTTGCCCAAACCGCGATGGTTGTTGAAAGCCCGTTTTGCATCGTATCCTATTCTCATTTTGCTTGATTTTGAGTGAGTTCGATGGCCATTTTGTACTTGAGCCACACGCCTCTCGCGTTGATTTTGCAGATAGTCAAGCCGGTGCGACCGTCCAAGAAGCCACCTTTGAAGATGAAATCGCGGAGGAAGCGCCACGCCGCATGTGTACCCGCCTTGAAAAGCGTCACTTTTTTGCCTGCCTCCGCAATCTCCTCGGCGGAAAGTCGGGCGAACTTCTCGTTTTGGCGACGGTGCTCTTCGATGGTGTAAAACGAATAATGAAGCAGGTCGCCGTCAAGGTGGACGATTTCGGTGTTTTCGGCGAGCGACAAGGTTTCGTGCACCTTTTTGCCCGTCCATTCGGCGCGTCCGCGAGCGAAAATCCTGACCTTGGTGTCGGGGTACCAACCGCCATGCCGAATCCATTTCCCGCAATAGTTCATCAGCCGGTTCATGGAAAAAGCCTTGTTCTCAATATCTTGATTCTTAATCTTTTGTATGGATTCTGCCAGTTCTTTTGAAAGTGCCTCGTCGGCATCGATGGAAAGAATCAAGTCGCAAGTGGCGAGGTCGTTGGCGAGGTTCTTTTGGTCGATGTAGCCGAGCCAGTCTTGGGTGAAGAACTTCACGCCGTAGCGGTCGCAGATGGCCTCGGTCGCATCGGTGGAATGGCTGTCCACGACGATGATTTCGTCGGCCACAGGCGCGACGGAGTCAAGGCAACGCTTGATGTTGCGCTCCTCGTTGAAAGTGATGATGACGACTGAGAGGGTGTTCATTGCCGCAAATTTTCCGCAAAAGTAATGTTTTCTTTGGTTATGGGATTTGCTTCGCAAAGAAATCTCTCAAAAACGATAAATGTTGTATCTTTGCGTCCCGAATGATAATTCTTGATTGTGAATGAATTAAAATTGGACAGACATGTTAGAACACATAGCAGAATTTACGGCATGGCCGATACTTACGGGAATATTAATCGGCTACATCGCCAACCGCATTGTGAGCGGTGAGGGCAAGGGAGGCTGCATGAATTTCATCGTGGGCATCGTGGGCAGTTATGTTGGCACATTCATCAGCCATTTGCTGAACATCGAACTGCTTGGGAAAGGATACCTTACGAACTTGGTTTTCTGTGTTGTCGGTGCAGTAGTAGTGTTATGGATTTGGAAGAAACTGTTTGATTAAGATGCCAATACTGTTCCGAAAAATACACTATCTTTGTGCCTTGAACAATCAGAGTTTTGTTTATGAAAAAGATAGTAAATAGACCCAATCCAAACGAGGCGTTCCCGAACCCGAAGATTCCGAGCCTCTGCTACATCAAAAATGTGGTGAAAAATCCTCGTATCATCATCGGTGACTACACCTATTACGATGATGCGGACGGTGCCGACCAGTTTGAGAAACACGTCACCCACTTTTATGATTTCATCGGCGACAGGCTGATTATCGGTAAGTTCTGCGCTATTGCCAAGGGCGTGGAATTTGTGATGAACGGTGCCAATCATAGGATGGATTGCGCGACCACTTATCCCTTCTACATTATGGGTGAAGACTGGGGTTCGGCAATTGCCCCGGTGAAAGAAGAGTTACCCTTGAAAGGCGATACCGTTGTTGGCAATGATGTTTGGATAGGTCAGAACGTGACGGTGATGCCCGGTGTGCATATTGGCGACGGAGCCATCATCGGGGCCAACTCGGTCGTGGCCAAGGACATTCCACCGTATTCGGTTGCTGTTGGCAATCCTTGCCGTGTGGTCAGGAAGCGCTTTGACGATGATTTGATAGAATTGTTGCTCAAATTCAAATGGTGGGATAAAAGCATTGAGGAGATTGAAAGCCTAATGCCCATTCTTTCTTGTGGAGATTTGGAAAAAGTCAAAAAAGAATTGAAGGTTAGACTTTAAATACGCCCAATGTTTTTCAATATTTATAAATGGTAC
>ONVP01000070.1 GCA_900321315.1 uncultured Bacteroidales bacterium | reverse complement strand
TGTTGGCTGCATTGGTGTTGCTCGCCACATCGCTTTTCGTGGTGTCCTTCCAGTATTGGGGGACGGGATAGTGGGAGAGGCCTATCATATCGAACTTACCACCAGCCTCCTTGAACTCCTTATAGAACCAGCCATCATATTCAGCAGCCTCGCTGACTCGCGTGGATGCAAGCCTGTTTCCACAGTTTTTCTTGACCATGGGTCGGCACGAAGCACCGCCCAACAGGAACCGAGCGGCATCGTGTCCATCATACCGAGGAAACCCTCTGAAAGCCAAAGCGAATCGCCTTCCTTTCCGTAGAAATTGAAGCCTATGGGACAGCTCAGTTGGCCGCATTTCTCCTCAAGGGTCATTTGGGATATTAATTCCGAAACACTATCTTTCCTATTGCAAGAAACAATTGCAATCGCAACAAAGACCGTTATGTACAATGGCAGAAACCTATTCTTCATTTTGTTTCTTTTCCGATTGTTTCTGTTTAGCAAACCAACTTGGCATCAGATATTTAGCAAGTTTCAGTTTTTTATCAAGAGGTTTATCAAACAAAATACGCTGTACTTCTTCAGGAGTAGTGGCATAATCTTTATATGTATCCAACAATTGATCAACTCTCTGGCGCCACTCATCATACGCCCTCTCTCTATTGACAAGATAGACATCAAGCGAGTATCGGGAAATGAGAGAATCTCGAATAGCCATGGCATCTTCATAAAAACTCAAGAAAAAGAAAGTACACTCATTATCGCAATGAAAATCAAAACTATCCAAGAAATGTTGAAACTGATACTTCATATAACGAGCCGTTAATTCATCAATATCAAACACCAACTGTTGTTTTGCAAAATCCAAGGAGTCTGCAGTGGATGAATAGCAAGAAATGTTCTTTTGGAAAAGAGGAGAAACATAGAGCTTTTCATAGTACTTGCCTGGCTTATACCTTCCTTTTCGCGCATCAATTCTATAAAAGACACCTGTAGCGGCATTCACACAAAGACCTACTTCATCACAATACTTTTGATGTTTGGGATCTTTATTAAAATCACCCTGATAATCATCCTTAGTCAAAGGCCTATCGGCTTGCCAACCAATATGCGTTTTTGATTCATTCTGATAAACTTCCTCTTTTTGTGCCTGAATGGAAGTCGCAATGAAACAAATCATTAAAAGCAAAAGAGTTTTTTTCATATTTCTAAAGTTATGTTACACTAATTTCCCAATCAATTCCTCGCGGTCGCCAGGGAGCATGTCAATGACGGGAATCTCCACCATCGTGTAACAGCCTGGTTGCAGGCGCATCGTGGCGCGGGCGACATTCACCAACACCTGACCCGTCAAGGCGGGATTGTTGATGCTCATGTTGAACTCCATGCGCTGGTTGGCGGTCTTGCCCGAAACGCCTTTGCGCACAAGGTTCACGCCGTGGCCCATGTCGCGCAATTCATCAACGCTTTCGACAGCAAACACATGGGTTTCGTCGTTGGCAAAATATGGGTCAGTCTTGATTTCGGCGGTCACTTGTTCGAGGGTGGCTCCGTCTTCGAGTTCCACATACACCATGCGGCGGTGGATGCCTTCGCCCAATGGGATGGTCACCGAATGAGCGTTTTTCACGCCTTTTTTGCAGCGCACACACACGCTGTGTCCCATCGACATACCAGGACCGAAGTTGGTGTATGACAAACCTTTAGGTGCAAGACTTTGCATCAAAGTGCGGACGATGGAATCCGAGCCTGGATCCCAGCCGGCAGCGATGACGCTCACGGTTTTCGTTTCCTTATTAATAGGCATCAGCTCGCGGCGGTAATCAACAATGGCCGTGTGGATGTCGAAGGAATCCACGGTGTTGATGCCCAACGGCAGGATCTGTTTGGCATATTCGGGGCAAGAGCGCGTGGGGCAGGCCAAAATGGCCACGTCCACGTTTTTCAGCTTCTTGATATCATCAACCACCTCATATTGAGACAGTTCCAAAGGCTTGTTTTCACTTCCGTTGCGGCGCACGATGCCCGCAATCTCGAAATCGGGGGCGGCTTCCAAGGCTTCCAGCGCGAAGCGGCCCACATTGCCGTAACCCACTACGGCGGCTCTGATTTTGGTCATTTCCCGACTAATTTATATAAAAAATAATTCATTCAAAATCAACAGCTTCTTTTCCCTCCAAATCTTCCTCTTTTATTGGATTGACCTCAAAACTAACAGCAGGTTTATCCAACTTCTTCATCGTTTCGGTAATTGCAAAAGGCAGCTTGTATCCGACATTGAATTCAGTTGTCAGATACACATTGTCATGTTCTTCATCCCATTTTGGGATATATATCATTGCCATTTTCCCGTTTATTTCACTTGTATCCCATTCTTGATTCTTTTCAACCGTTGACCATGCTTTGATTTCTGGCTTATAAGTTTCCATAGCGAAATCAAACGGGAAATACAGATAATTCACAGCATAGCAAAAATACTCAAAACTGATGTCATAGGGAAAAGTGATAACAAACTCGTCTTGCAAAATCGTCAGCCTTGGTAATATAAGGTATGTCTCTTGATTATACATATTGCATAATTGGGTAAGAACCTTTTTAATCTCATCAAGACTTATGTTTCTGACAACAATCATCTTTTCATTTTTGACAAGTTGGGTTGGCTTAAGGCTATGGTCAGGGCGATTAGTTGTTTCCCAAGTGTCCTTAATTCGCTTACCAAACAGATTGTAAGCCAATACGATTGCTGCAACAATAGCAATGATAATGAATAGTGTTGTTTTGTTCATAGTGTATATTATTGGCTAAAGTTTATTGCTGCAAAAATAGTTTTTTCCCTAAAAAGAAGCGACAATTTTTAGTTTTTTTTTGTTTCCATTATTTTAATAATGTGTATTTTTGCCACTCGAAAACAATTGTTCGCAATTCGCGAACAGCGAACACATTATCATAAACCTCTGAAGAACAATTACAGACCCGATTGAAGGATTTCTTCCGGCTGGGTGGTTTTGTTATTCCATAATCATACCCGTTAAGCATATCCACCACCCGCCTTTTCTCTTTTCAGCAATATAATCTTCACTCCAAGTCCATCCACCAACATCGAACACATAGGCATCCACCACGTTGTCAACCTTGAACAAAGGTGAAAAAGAAATGGTACTCCTCTCATCCAAAAACTTGTCTTTTTTACTCTCAAATTCTTCTTTTGTCAAAAAAACAACTCGTTCTTTGGTTGGTTGGCAAGCCAAAAATTCGGGGTCATCGGTAACAATCAGTATTGTCCTATTAGTATCAGTCACATGATGCTGGGCTGGAACCTCTGAAAACGGTATGATTTCACATTTCTCTTCATCCCAAAAATGATGCGCCCGAGGGTCTTCATTGAGGACGGCCTCGTAGATCAGCGTTTTATCAGTGCGAGGGAGATTAAATCGAGGGTTCATATCCAAATTGTCGGGAATGCCGTCTCCATCGGTATCACTATTATACAAATCCGTATGGAGCCTTTTTTCCACAATGTCGGTTAAACCGTCACCGTCAGAATCTTTGCGAAGCGTTTCCAAATCAAAGGTCAATAGCAACCCGTCCTGAACCAATTCATACGGAACATAACCATGCAGTCCAGGATCGGATGCCTTCCTCATCAAACATGCCTCTATCTGCAAGTCCCCATTAGAATTGATAAGAGGGTACTTCGAATACCATTTGACATACAACGGCCTTTCTTGGACTACGCCGGTATAGTATTGTAACCATGACTTTCCTTTGTCTGTCGAGTAGGCGATCCATATTCCCAATCGTTGTTGAAACTCACTTTCCCAATAGACAATCGCTTCAACATTATCTTTCTTTTCATGTTTTAATACACAGTATTTGTCAATCTTTCCGATGTATTGAGGCTCATGATAAAAAATGTCAAATTTAATATAGCGAGGGTCGGCTGCGGTGTCTAAATATCTTTTCACTCGCTCCTGATCAACTTCCCAAAGGGAATCTCTGTATGGAGTATGGAATTCCTTTTGTTCATCGTAAGGAGTAAAGTCCGCAATTTCCTTAAACTCGAAAAAGTCATTCCTATAGCGTTTCACTTCTGCACTATCCATGGGTTTGAAAGGGACATCAACCCACTCAACTTCCTCATCGACATGATAATACGCCTCTTGTTCCGTACTTTTATACCTCTTCATAAACTTATTGTAGTGCTCCTCGAATTCATCATATTCGGCCATGTATTTCGTCTTACAGCCATAAACCGCCGAAGCCAACAGGAGCAGCATTAAACTCAAATACTTTTTCATTTTAATATTGTTTTTCATTTTAATATTGTTTTGATTGTTGTGCAAATGTATTATTTTACAATTCTGCAAATCTCAGAAAATCCCTCCTGATACCACATCTATCTTCCATCCCGTGTCTATTTTCTTTACCAAACAATCCCAGAAACCTGAACGAACCGAAACGAAAACAAGATAAGAATCCTTTTCGTCATCAACCTTAAACATTGGAGACAAATGATAGCTATCCATAGGCACAAAATACTTGCTAGAGTTTTCAAATTCCTCTTTTGAGAAGACGATAACGCGCATAGTTCTTGGTTGAACAGATTGAAGGTCTGGACAATCTGTTACAATTCTTACCGTTCTAGTCTTTTCATTGGCATAACACAACTCTGGAACGTCCAATGGAATAGTATCAGTAAAACGAGACTGTATTAAATATTCATAAACGACCGTCTTGTCCGAACGAGGCACCGACATCCTCGGATTCAGGTCCAAGCCGTCTGTAACGCCATCCCCATCGGTATCGCTATTGAAAGGATCGGTCATATATCTGGCTTCCACGATGTCCGTCAAACCGTCGCCATCGGAGTCCCTGCGTAAAGTCTCAAAATCGATAGTCAACAGCAGACCATCTTTAACCAATTCATAATCTGGCGCATGACCTAGACTTAAAGGAGAAATCTGTCGAAGCAGGCATGCCTCCAACTGTAAATCGCCTTGCTTATTGAACAAAGGCATTTTGGATTGCGGCTTGAAGCAAAGGGGCTGACAGTGTGTTATCCCAGTATAATAAAAGGTCCAAGATTGTCCTTGGTCTTCTGAATAGGCCACATATATACTCGGTTCATGCGCCAAAAAATACTCATAACTCTTATACACGATGGCTTCCACCGAGCCTATCTTTTCGTATCTCACGATCTGTCGCTTGTCAATCTTGGCAGCAAGTTCGGGACAGGTATCAAACCTCGGTTTTAAACTCTCATAGTAGTATCTTTGATGTTTCTCTCCTTCTTGGAATGGCGTATAAGCTGCAATATTCTCCAACGCGAAAAAGGCATTCTTGTAAGCTTTGATTTCGTTTTTATCCAAAGGTTTCCAAGGCTTATAGTTTTTTTCCCATTCTTGATAATAAGCGTCTTTTTCCTTGCTCGGATAATTCGACACATCGTCTATTTCATCTTCATCTTGCGCAAACAAAAACGCTGGAATCAGAAGGATTAGTAATAAACTCAGATACTTTTTCATGGGATTAGTGTTTTAGATTGGCTTGCAAAGATAGTTCTTTCAACTTGAAAACGAAAAAATGCACCAAAATTTCGTCTGTTTTGGCGAAAATATGTACTTTTGCATATCAAAACATTACCACAAAATGAGCACAGCAACACTGACAAACCTACTTGAATACCTATACGCAACACTTACGCCAAACAACATGAAGTGGGTTGGTGAGCATTTGATTGAACACGCCGAAAAAGAAGAGGTTATACCTGTTTACACGAGAGAAGAACTTATCCAAATGGCAGAATCAGGACGCAAGCAAATTGAAGACGGACATTTCTACACAACAGAAGAAGTTCTCTCCGCTTGCGAGAAAGAGTTGGTGTTATCATAATCGTCGCGTTATGAAAATCGTTTGGTCTCCAGCGGCATCAGAGGCTTTAGTAAAGACAGCCACCTACATCCGAAAAGAATTCGGTTCCAAATCGAAAAAACGCTTTTTGGACGAAATCAAACATACTGCCAAATTGCTCAAACAGTATCCCAATCTTGGAATGGTTGAACCTTTGTTAGAAGGCACACCCGTACTATACAGAAGCATTGTCGTGAACCGGCTGAACAAATTAGTGTATTTCATCGAGGAGCAAACGATTGAAATTGTTGCCGTATGGGACACTCGAAGCGAGCCGAAATCCCAAGCTAATGAATTGCAATAGCTTATACTTTACCTCTCCAAAACCCATTTCCAGCAAGGGTCGATGCCGTCGCGGAAGTCTTCCCAAGTCTCGGGCAGGGGAATGTCGGGGATAATGGCGTCCTCGTAGGGCTTGGAGGCATCGGGGCGGACGAAGATCTTGTGGCTGATGATGCCTTGGGTGTGGGTGTTGGGCAGTTCCCAATAGAGAATGTCGCCATAATCGCTCGGCGCAAAGGTGCTGTTCTCCCCGATGATGGTGCCAATGCCGTTATCGACTGCCAAAGTAATCAACATGCCTGCACTGCTGAAAGTGTCTTTGCCCAACATGAAAAAAACCTCGCCCGTGAAAAGGCTGTCGCGGCTTTGGTTCATCACAAACAATTCCGACATCTTCTTTTCAATCTCACCCTCTTCTTCCCCAAAGTCAGGGTCATACAATTCGCCCAAGCGATAGGCCATGCCATTCTTTTGGAACTTTTCCTTATAATCCTTCGCCAAATCGGGATATTGGGTTTCCCACAACTTCGAGACGCGAATGAGGCTTGACGTCTCGCGCATTTCATCGACGGGTTTCAGCCACGAGAGCAACTGACTGCACAACTTGCTGTTGCCGCCACCGTTGTAGCGCACATCGACCATCAAGGTTTTCACGCCTTGCCGACGCATTTCCGAGAACATTTCTTGCAAAAACTCCCCAAAATCAGGGACTTGCGCCAACTGCTCTTCGGTCATCCCATGCGACTGCCCAAACAATTCAAACATGCGCAGCGTGTTCCGGTCAGCGCACTGTGAAAAGCGCAAGTAGCAAAGTTGTTTCTCTGGCATGATGTTGTAACTGAAGTATTTGCTGCTTTTTTTGAAGGGGGCATTGGTTTTTTGGGGATAAAACCACTCAATGTCATCTTGGCCAAGTTCCTCTTGCCCGACCGCAGGCAGCAAAACCGTGTTGCCGTCGTCGAACTGGAACTCGAGCATGTCGTCGGAACGGCGGTAAGGGTTGTAATCCCAAGCCGTTTTCAACTGCATGTAATTGTTCACGTTGTCCATGAAGAAGTTTTCGTTGTCGCAGCTCATCAAGGGGCGGAAGCTCTCAATGACCTCGCGGGGAGGTCTGCCGTTGATGGTCGTGACGCGGTGACCCAACTCGGCGGAGAAGTCTTTCGAGATACCAATCATATAGAAAGCGGTGTCGCCATCGGCAAAATACTTGAAAGGGTAAAGTTTCCCGTCGAAATCCATCATCACGCTCGAATGTCCATCGTTGAGCGGCGAAAGGATGGATTGCAAATACTGTTTCAATTGGTCATCGCTCTCACAACCAGTAAGATACTGGTATCCCGCACGGGTCAGGCTATCCATGTCGTAATGCCTTCTGCCAGTTTCGGCAAAGATCGGGTGCGTGTTTTCAAGCATGTCCGCAAAGAGCAGAAAATCACGCTGGTAGGCGTTCCCATCGCGATAGAGTTCGCTATTTTCCACTTCGGGGTTGGTCAAGGTTTTGTAGGCATCTTCCTGAGCTGACAGGGTTAAACTGCTCGAAATCAGCAGCAAAAACATTGAAATGGTTTTGTAATTTTGCATAATTTGATAGATTTGTAATACCCGTAATACGGAGATGTGAGGAAAAAGTTACAGCGCAGTGCAAAAAAATCCTTGAAAATTATTTTCGGTGTAAAAATACATGTTTTTTTGAATTTCTCGTTATTTTTGCACCCATTTTTGCACCCATTAAATCAACAAACCAATTAAATCCTATTTTATATGAAAAAACTGAATTTAATCCTTTTAGCCATGATGGTCAGTTTGTTAGCTTCGGCGCAGACCATCGAACAGACCTATGAATTTAGTCAGCCTACCGTGAGTCAAATCCAAGGCTACGAACAAATCCAATTTTCGGGCTGTATGCAGAGTGCCCGTGCCGGCCAGCCTTCGCTGCCGTGGCAGAGCGTCAGCTTGATGCTTCCGCAAGGCCAAGAGGCCGTCGCCATCGAAGTGGAACTCTCTGATTTCCAAACGATGGAAGGCAGCCACAACCTCTATCCCTATCAGACTGCCCTCACCTATTCCGACCCCGTGCGCAAGCAGTTTGAGAAAGACGAAACGCTTTATGCTTTGCGCAGCGTCTATCCTGCACAAGCTTATGGCAAACTCACCACACAATATTTGAACGGTGTCGGATTCGCTTTCTCGGCCTTCACGCCCGTGCAGTATGTGCCTGCCACCGGCGAGGTGAGATATGCCACCAAAGCCACGGTGAGAATCAAGACCGCTGCCGCCAAAGTGGATCAAAGTCGCAAGCTGTGGCTCAACGGCGACAACGCCACACGCGCCATGCGCCTCGCCCAAAACCCCGATATGCTGCAAGCCTACAACAGCAAGGGCCGTACCAAAGGCGGCTACGACCTGCTCGTGGTCACCAAACAGCAATATGTGAGTTCTTTCGATGAATATGTAAGTTTCTACCAAGCTCGCGGCTTGCGCACCAAAGTCGTTGAAATCGAGAATATTCTCAATACTATGAGCGGACAAGACAACCCCGAGAAGCTCCGCAACTACATCATCCAGGAATACGAAGACAACGGCATCCAGATGGTCAACCTTGCTGGCGACGTTCCCGACATCCCCTTTCGCGGCCTTTATTGCTACGTGACCAGCGGAGGAGGCAACCAAGAAGACAACGGCATCCCTGCCGACCTTTACTTTGCTGCCCTTGACGGCACATGGAACGACAACGGCAACAACCGCTGGGGCGAAATCGGCGAAGACGACCTGTTGCCTGAAATCGGCATCGGACGCATGTGCTTCAGCAACCAAACCGAACTGAACAACATGCTCCACAAGTCCATGAAATACCAAGCTGAACCCGTCCTTGGCGAGTTCCAGAAAGTCATCATGGCTGGCGAACACCTCTACGACAATCCCGACAGCAACGGCAGCCAATACCTTGAACTGCTCATCGGCACCCGCGACGACAACGGCTACACCACCACCGGCATCCCTGAGAGCTATGAGTTTACTCGCCTCTACGAAGAAGAAGGCAACTGGAGCGGCTCGCTGCTGCGCGATGCCATCAACCGAGGCACACAGTATGTGCACCACGACGGACACGCCAACAGTTTCTATGTGGCTGGCTGGTTATCATGGGACATCACCGACAGCAACTTCAGCAGCGTAAACGGTGTAGATCACAACTACACTTTCTTCCACACCTCCGGCTGCGTCTGTGGCGACTTTACCGACAACTGCATCCTTGAAGCCATGACCAAGATTTCCAATTTCGCCGTGGCCACCTTCGGCAACTCGCGCTATGGTTGGTTTAACGAAGGCCAAACCGAAGGCCCGGCTATCCACCTGCACCGCGAAACGGAAGACGCCTACTACAACGACCGCATCCCCTACGGCGGCATGGCGCTGAGAGAAGCCAAGATCATGACCGCACCATGGGTGAACGCACCCGGACAATGGGAAGAAGGCGCTCTGCGCTGGAACTTCTACGACCTCAACATGATGGGCGATGTGGCCGTCAGCCCATGGCACGACGAGCCTTTCACGCCCCATATTGACTACAGCGCTGAAATCGGCGACGGAGTTGCCTCGATGCCTGTCATTGTTACCGACGACAACGGGAACGGACTCAAAAATTTCCGTTGCAGTTTCTTCCATGGCGAAAACCTCTTGGGACAAGCCTACACTGATGAAAGCGGCTTGGCTACCTTGTCGTTTGACAATCCCATCAATCTTTCCAGCGACCTGCGCATCATCGTGACAGGCTGCGACGCATGGCCGCAAACGCTACCCATTGTGTTTACCTCCACCCCCGAAAACACCTTGAGCAACGTGGCCATCTACCCCAACCCGAACCATGGCCAATTCAGCATCAATCTGCCTGAAGAGGAGTGCGAAATCGTGGTTTTCAACAGTTTGGGGCAACAAGTGTTCGAACAGCAAGCCAAAGGCATGACCAAACTGAATTTGGAGCACCTGAACAGCGGTATCTACTTCGTCACGGTGAAGTCGGAAAAGGCTGTCGGCACTTTGAAGTTTGTGAAAGAATAAAGGACATTTGTCTTTTCAAAATATAAAAGCAGTTAGATGAAAACGTTTTCATC
>ONVP01000236.1 GCA_900321315.1 uncultured Bacteroidales bacterium | reverse complement strand
TCGGCGGTGTGCTTGCCTCCATCCAGCCCACTGAAATAGAAGCCGCCACAGGCATTAAGCCTCATGTCGGCATCCTTCGTCCCGGCGATTTCGACAAAGGCGATACTCAAAAAATCGATGAATTGGAACTGGACTATTCGATTCTCGATGAAATCGAATACCAATATCCCATGTCAAACGCTTACTATCGTTACACCACAAGGGGCTGTGTAAACAGATGCCCGTTTTGTGCCGTTCCCACCCTCGAACCCGACTATGTTCCATATATCCCCCTGAAGGAGAGAATAGACCGCATCAACAAGTTGTATGGCGAGCAGAAAGACCTACTCTTGATGGATAACAATGTTCTGGCCTCTAAACAATTGCCTCAAATCATTCAGGAGATAATGGATTGCGGATTCTACAAAGGGGCTTTGTTCAAACAACCCAACCTGCTTGAAATTGCCATCCGAAATCTAAAAGACGGGATTAATGACCGAGCCTATATCCGCAAGTCGTGGCGGCTGATAAACGAGTTGTACCAGTCCTTGAAAGGGGATGAATCTTACCAATTGTACTGCATCCTTGAAAAATACCACATCTCCAAGTTTCTTACTTCCACGAAAGAGAACCTAATCCAAGCCTACGACGAGTTGAAAGACATCTACGCCAAGCATCATCAAGTCGGGAAGGGGAAGATGCGCTTCATTGACTTTAACCAAGGCGTGGATGCCCGTTTGTTCACTCCCGAAAAGGTTGAACTGTTGAGTAAGATTGCCCTTCGTCCGTTGCGTATCGCTTTCGACAACATCAAGACGCAGAAAAAGTATGTTGAGGCAGTCAGAATGAGCGCAAAAGCAGGTTTGAAGGATTTTTCTAATTACTTGCTTTACAATTTCGACGACCACCCCGATGATTTATACTTGCGCCTGAAAATCAACGTCGATTTGTGCGACGAGTTGAAAATCAGCATTTATTCTTTCCCGATGAAATTCCACCCCATCCGCAAAACTGCTGATATGGACGAAGATTTCTCCCACAACCGCGACTATATCGGCAAACAATGGAACAGGAAATACATCCGTGCCATTCAAGCCATACTCAATAGCACAAAAGGTAAAATAGGCCGAGGCACTTCATTTTTCAAAAAAGCATTTGGCGAGAATCTTGAAGAATACCACAAGTTACTTGAAATGCCCGAAACCATGATTATTTACCGCTATTTTTATGAATGGCTGGGGACAAAGGAAGGAATTGCCAAAGCAAAAGAAAAACTTGGCCATAGTTTGGAGGATATTTCCGTGCAAACATGGTGGAAATGTTACAACAAATGTAAAACCTCGGTTTCTCCCAAAGAATGGGAAGACATTGACCTTTATATTCACACAAACAGTTTTGACAGCGAACCTCCTTTTGACAAACCGCAAGTGAAGCATCTGCTCGCCTTTTATCAAAACAACAGAAAGTCCATTGTTGAATCCGATACGGAACTCTATCTGATGAAACAGATATATGACCAAAACCCGACCGTTGCTCCCTCAAGACACGGCAAGAAGACCAAATAACACGAAATACCCAAATACCCAAATGGGGAAATGGGGATTTGTTTTTGCCGAATAGTAATCTGTTAGCTTCATCATCCCACCCGTTAGAGGAGTTCCGCCCCCCGACGAAGCCTTTGTCTTGTGTTCGGCAGTGCTACAGCCGCTATCATTCCGCTGCGCTACATTAACGCGGCCCGCGCTGCCGCCCCCAATCCTTCAGGCCCCGTCGTGGTGCTCCACATCTTGTTAATCCCTTGCCAACGCACATACCAAAGCTGCTGCCATCCGCCGCTTTGGTCGCTCCATCGGCGTTTTCACCAACCGCACACGAACTCCCTTTGTTTTTATCGTAGTAATCCCACCCTTCGCGCCCTGACAACTCCATTCCGCTCCGTCGGGCTGACGATGGCTCCGCAAGCTCCGCCGTCGTCAGTCCGCTCCGCTACAGTCGTCGTCAGGTCGCCCAACCACACCAGCAACACCACCGCCCAACTGAAAACTGAAAACTGAAAACTTCAAACTCCGCCTGTCGGTCGCCCGTCACCCACCCACAAAACGCCGATTCCGCTACCCGTCGCGGCCAATGCCAGCAGCCCCGCTCCCGTATGAACGCTTTTACTCTTTGCTTTAAGCCACATCTTTCCTTCAGCTCTTTTTTGGCCTCTACTGACCAAGCCGCCGCTGTCACGGTTTTTGCAATGCTTGGGCTTTAACCCTGCCTCCCCAATGCTGTGCGGTAATGCCGATATTCAGGGTGTCCGTCCTCATTCTTCCGGGCGGCCACTCTGCCCGTCGGCAACACCGCCCAGCCCGCGCGACGGCCAGCCTCAACTGCTCTTTTGCCCTGTGCAAGAAGCGTTTGCCTCACCTTCGTTAATACGTTAGCACGAATAACGAAAGCACGATGTGTCGAAAACAACAAAAACAAAAACGCCTCTTGCCCAGTGCAGCCACATCGGACTGAAAAACCCATACTTCTCTGAAAACTTAATGAAAGGCCGTCGCGCCTTACCCACAACTATAGCTTTATGATGGGCAAAAACCCCGCCAGCGGCTGCCTCAACTTCTATCTTTAAGCTTTTACAAGTTTTATGGCATCAACCAAAACTTTTCCTATCTTTGTCGCCTAATTCAAGAATGAAATGGCAGAAAAACCCTCAACAGACATCGCAATAGTCGAGCCAAAGGAATTGATGCTGGTTTGCGACAACCTTTACAATGGCATTTCCGAAATTATCGACTCCGCAAGGCGAACGGTCGCCGTTTATGTCAATGCCCAATCAAACATGATGTTCTGGCATATCGGCCACTATATCAATGAAGACCTGAACTATGTGAAGTATTCTGCTTACGGCGAGAAAATCCTTGCGACACTGTCGCAAAGATTGACCGCCACCTACGGCAAGGGCTTTACTTATTCCGCCTTGACCAGAATGATGAAAGTTGCCTTGTGTTACGATGATGAGGAAATGTTTGCGACAATGTCGCAAACATTGTCTTGGAGCCATTTCCTCGAACTCATAACCATTGAAGACAAAGCCAAACGATTGTTCTATCAGCAAATGGGCATAATCGAGCATTGGAGCATCCGCACCCTTCGCGAAAAGCAAGACGGCATGGCCTATGAGCGTTCGCTGATTGCTGCGAAGCCCGAAGACGAAGCGATAAAAGCCCTTGAAGGAATCACGCCTCAGCACATAGAACCAGATGTCGTGCTGAAAAACTCCTATATCCTCGATTTTCTCGGTTTGAACGGCTATTATTCGGAAGAAGAGTTGGAAGATGCCATCATCACCCAACTTGAAGCCTTCATCCTTGAATTAGGTCAAGGTTTCGCTTTCTTGGAACGCCAAAAGCGTTTCACCGTGGACGGCACAGATTATTATCTTGACTTGCTGTTTTATCACCGCCGCTTGAAATGTTTGGTGGCCATTGACTTGAAACTGGGGAAGTTCAAGCCCCAGTATAAAGGCCAGATGGAACTCTATCTGAAATACCTACAGAAATACGACATGCAAGAAGGCGAGAATCCGCCTATAGGTTTGCTGTTATGCAGCGAAGGCAACACCGAACATATAGAACTGTTGATGCTCGATGAGCCTAACATCAAGGTCGGTCAGTATCTGACTTACCTGCCAGAAAAGCAGTGGTTTATTGACAAACTGAACCGTTCCATCCTTATCGCCAAGGAATACAAGGACAAACAAAAGTAACATCACAAATCTGATACGGCTGTAGCAATTTTGTCACTAAAACAAGCTCAATCCCAACGCACAGCCTACCTAATTCAGCAGGAGGGGGAAATCGGTGTTCCCTTCGTCGCCGCTTCTTGCGGTTGCCTTGGTGTGCGCAAGGCTATAACGAGCGGCATACAAAAAAAATGCTGAGCTAACGTGCGCTTTTTTTTGTGTGCCGGCCTTGCGCAACACCGCCGCTGCTCTTCGCTGTCCCGCGACAAGCGTTCCGCTGC
>ONVP01000267.1 GCA_900321315.1 uncultured Bacteroidales bacterium | reverse complement strand
AACCAACTCCTTCAGGAAATCGCGATTCTCCACATTGTCAACCAAAAGCATCGGCTTGGCACCATCGTAGGGCAATTCCAATGAGGCATCCGGCATCTTCTCCCGTGCCGACGTGGTAGGCTTGACCAGAAAACGGTTGTCGTAAATGCCGCCAATCACTTTCTCGCGGTAATAAAGGATGTATTCGCCCATCATCTTTCGGGCTGTGATTTCGTCCAAACTTGAAAGTTGTTCAAGGATGAAGTCGGCGTATTGTTTTGTTGATGCCATAGTTTGATTGTGTTTATCTTTCAACTTCGATGCTCATGGCTGCAAAATTACAAAAAAAAGCCGCAGCCCAGACTAATTCTCCTTTACCCGTTTGCCCGTCATGTGCTCAACACGCATATTGAGGATGGCGGCTCGCGGGCCGTTCTTTTGGATGTCACCGTCCATGTCGTAACTCTCAGGGAAATACTTGCTGCCTATCAGTCGTAGTTTTGATAAGTGCTCTTCTGCATCTTTTACGAACGAAATCCGTCCGAAACAAACCACGCTTCGCACATGGTACCACCAGTCGCCAGGCTCCTGCACGGGCTGGTCAATCACAGTGAAACAAGCTTTGTCGCAAACTTTCAGGGCATCCATCTTGTGGCCTTCCAAAGCGCAGTGGAAATAGATGTGCCCGTCGGCATACACGAAATTGATTGGGATGGTGTACGGATATCCGCCGTCGCCAACGACGGAGAGGAAACCGCGATAGGCCTCCTTCAATATAGCTTCGCACTCCTCGTCAGGAAGTTGCTGCTTGAATCGGCGCATGGGTCTGAATTCCATTATGAGATGATTTTAAGTCCAACAATAGAAAGAATCAGCGTACTGAGAAAAAACACCCTCCAAAAAGTGGCAGGCTCATGAAAGACGAAGATACCCAACAGCACCGCTCCAACAGCACCGATGCCTGTCCATACAGGATAAGCGATGCCGATAGGAATGGTCTGTGTGGCTTTCGCCAAAAGCACAGCACTCAGCACATAGAGCACGGCAAAGCCCGAAATCCACAGCCAATACTCCGTACCGACAGCAAGTTTGGTCTTGCCGAGGCAAAAAGCGAAGCCTGTTTCACAGAGGCCAGCTATGATGAGAATGATCCAGTTCATTATTTCTTCAAGCTTTTCTGATGTGTCTTCAAAATCTTCACCGCCTGCCCGTATGGAGCAACGCTCAAGAAATAAGCTGCCATGCTGGTGGTGTAGGTGTTTTTGTAGTAGCCTTTGGTGAAAAGTTCTTCCTCCGAAAAACTCTCAGCGAGGCGAATCATTTCTTCATGGCTCTGCTGCAAGAGGGCTTTGGCTTCCTCCGAAGTGGTGTTTTGATGCTTCTCTACCAGCATCTTGTCCATTTCGTGATAGTTTTTGCGGTACTCGTCGGGAAGATAGTCCTTCGGATGGCCTTCGCGGATGTTCTGCACGAAAGATCTCATCAGCACCTGCCATTCATGGAGGTGAATCAGAAGGTCGCGAAAACAGCTGTCGTTCTGCCAGCGCACCCCGCATTTCTTCGGGTCGGCGGCAAAGGTGAATGGCGCTGCAAGTTCAGCTTCGCTCATCTTGGCGATTTGTTCGTTCAGCTGGGCATAGCCGTCAGCCATGGCTGCCAGCAGCTCTTGTTTTGTGGTGGGATTGGGCATAGTGCATCATATTATAAGTAATTGTTCAAAACTAAAGTGCGATGACTTTTGACCATTTCAGTTTGAGTGAAAACAGTCAGGATCACAAGTCATAGTTTCACGTCTCATATAAATTTGCTCATCTACTTATGGCTGCGAAAATACACAAAAAATCCGCAACCCAAGATTTTGACCGAATTGCGGATTTTTCATGTCTAACTTGATTCATCAATTCATCAACCTGCTCTTATCCCAAGTATATTGCGGATAAGCCTTCTTGAGGTCGTTGTAGGAGTCCTTCACGTCGCTGCCGCCGCTGGTGGCGAAGACGTTGAGGGTCTTGCCGCTCAAATCATGCGCCTCGATGAAGGTATTGACGATGGTTGGGGCGGTGTACCACCAAATGGGGAAGCCCATCCAAACCACCTCATAATCAGCGATGTTCTCGCAGCGTCCGTTGATGGCGGGGCGCGATGATTTGTCGTTCATCTCGATGGTTGAGCGGGAGGTCTTGTCGCGCCAGTCGAGGTCGGCGTCGGTGTAAGGTTCCTCGGGGGTGATTTCGTAGAGGTCGGCGTTGAACTCTTTGGCCAGTTTTTGTGCGGCGGCCTTGGTGTTGCCCGTGGCCGAGAAGTAAACTATCAATGTTTTCATTTCTTTTTCCTCCTGTGTTTCAGTGGTTTGTGCTGTTGCTTTGTTGTCTTTTTTGTTGTTTCCTTGCGAGCAGGCGCTCAGGCCGAAGCTCAAAACGGCTGCCAGAATGATAAATGCTTTTTTCATAGAAGTTTGTTGATTTGATTGATATTTAGGCTACAAAAGTAGGGATTATTTTGGAAAACATCTAATCATTTTTGCAAAAAGGGTGAGCGTACAGAATTATGCCGCATCTTTTCAGTCAAATTGCGAATTCGATCTGCCGCCGACTCACTGTCTGCGGCTTCGCCCGCGACTATGCGCAGATGGGGTGAGGGAACAAAAATCGTAATCCACGTGGAATGATGTGAAAAAATGCAATATTTGCGTCAAAATTTGATTTGAATACAATGTTGGGTATCGGCCATTGCAAATCCAGCCAGACAAGCGTGGGCAAGGATTCTTTGAGCTTTTACTTGGGTTGCGGTTTGTTTGGCATGAATTACCTGTTCTGTATGTAATCAGCGATGAAGGCAGAATCTTGTCAACAATCATACGAATAGAAAAGGCCTCGCCTATTCGACGAAGCCTTTGACACTTACTATAGCCTGCTTAACGGATTAAGCAAGTTTTTCTTTAATTAGCTTACCATATTAAGCAAAATAATTCAAAAATTGCTTATTAGATTAAGCAAATTTGTATATTTGCAGCGAAATTAAATAGAAACAGCCATGGAACAATTGCAAGCACAACATTTGAGGTTATTATCCCACATGGACATGCAACACCAGCGCAGCTTGATGGATGAAATCAACTGGAACGCTCGCCTCATCGGAATCCGAGGGGCGCGAGGGGTGGGCAAAACAACGATGATGTTGCAGCATATCAAGGAAACATACGGCCTTAATCCAACCGCCGCACTATATGCGAGCTTGGACCATTTATATTTCTCACGACATAGTTTGTTGGACTTGGCGGAGGAGTTCTACAATCAAGGAGGGCAATGCCTATACCTTGATGAGGTGCATAAATATGAGGGTTGGAGTCGCGAGATTAAAAACATTTACGATGGTTTCCCCGAACTAAAAGTGGTCTTTACTGGCTCTTCGTTGCTCAACATTCTCAATGCTGAGGCCGACTTGTCGCGCCGTTGCGTCAGTTATGATATGCAAGGGCTGTCGTTTCGTGAGTATCTGCTGTTCAAGGAAGGTTTGTCATTCCCTGCAATTGCTTTG
>ONVP01000146.1 GCA_900321315.1 uncultured Bacteroidales bacterium | reverse complement strand
ATCCAGACGAAAGCCCTTCAGCCTGAGCAGATTGGACTCATTGACATTCTGTTGCAATGCTCGCTGCTGTTTGGCGGCTTGGCGCAGTTGGGCACCAACTCTTCGGCGATGCGCTATTATCCCTACTTCAAGGACGAGAAACACCGCGACCACGGCTTTTTCGGCTGGACTTTGCTCGTGCCGCTGATTGGATTTGCGCTCTTTTTGCTGGCGTTTTTCTTCTTCAAGGGCGCGATTGTCGATTTCTTCACGAAGGATTCCGAAGTGGGCGCGGATTTGTTCGCCAAATACGTGAATTTCGTCATCCCGCTGGCGTTTTTCATGCTTTATATCTCTGTCTTTGAGACAAATAGCAATCTGCTGCTGCGGATTGTGTTGCCCAAGTTCATCCGTGAGGTCGGGCTGCGCGTTGGGACTTTGGCGATTTATCTGCTGTATTTCTACAAAGTCATTGATTTTGATGGAGTTATCATCTCGTTCTGCGTCCTCTACGGTTTGGCCACTTTGATTAATGTCGTCTATCTGCTCACTTTGCAGCGGGTTTCGTTCAAGGTGGAATGGGATTACCTCAAGCCGCAGCTGAAGCGCGATTTCCTGTTCTATACTCTGTTTATGATTACGGCAGCCTTGGCGGGCAACGTGATTCCGATGCTGAGCAAGTTTTTCGTGGCGGCCAAGACGAGTTTCCATTTGGCCGGCGTGTTCACCATTGCCTACAATATTGCAGCACTTGTGGAGATGCCTTACCGCTCGTTGGGGGCCATTTCGAGGCCGCACATCTCCGATGCCATGGCCAAGCAAGACATAAAGACCGCCGATGCCTTGTGCAAGAATGTCGCTCTGCATCAGTTCATTGCAGGGTGTTTCGTGTTTTTCCTCATTTGGATCAATATCGATTTCCTCTTTGACTTGCTGCCCAACGGCGACATTTACCGCTTGGGGCAATGGGCGGTGTTTGTTTTGTCGTTGAGCCGCCTCGTCTATTCCACGCTCGGCGTGATAACCACAGCGTTAAGCTATTCCAAATACTATTACTATTCCTTGATTTTCACCATTTTGCTCGCCACAATGTCCATCGTCCTGAACAGTTGGCTCGTGCCAAAGTGGGACATCACCGGTGGCGCATTGGCCAGTTTGGGTTCCTATTTGGTGTATTTCGTGTTGCTGCTGGCCTTCGTCAAGTGGAAAGTCGGGGTGAATCCGCTCTCGATGAAGTTGCTTCCCGTGGTGGCAATCCTACTTTCCTTGTTCGTTTTCAATTGGTTATGGACGATGGTCTTAACGCCTTGGTTCGCCAACCTCCTTGAAAAGCCCATTTTCGGTTTGGGCATCGATGCCGTTTTAAAATCCGTCTTGTTCCTTGCCTTGGGTATTACGGCACTCTACAAGCTCAAAGTCTCCCAGTCGGTGAATGACTTGGTGGGGAAGGCGATGGGATTCCTGAAAAAACGCAGATGAGAATCTTTTGACTTGTATTTGTCGGATTTTTAGTATTTTTGCACCAACAATAGTCACAAATCATGGGTGTTACATTTGACAGCGAGAAGCAGATGTTTGTGTTTGACTTCGAACACGATGGTTCGGAGGACATCGTTAATTTGACAGGAGGCGGTTATCAGGTGAAAGCCTTTGGAAAGTGTTTCTACTATGGCTACGAGTTCACCGATCAAGTTGATAGTAGTGTTCGTAGTGCTTTCATCAAATACGTGAAGTTCACCAATGATCTTCAAGACAACCCTGATTTGACGGATTTTATCAAGAATGCCATAGATAGCCTTAATAAAAGAATCAACCTTTATGACTATAATCTCGTAGTGATGCCGGAATCGTCAAGTAGGGTTAACCAGTATATGCTTCGGTATATCTATCGCTTTGCGCAACCGACATTAAGAAAAATGGAATTGGTAAAGGCATTGCCGGCGAACATATCATTCGACATGGATGCCTATCAGGAGCAATATCTTGATGATGTGTTGGAAGACGGGCGCCCTCGTTATACGGAAGCCCAAAAAGAGGAGGCAAGACAATCCATTCAAAAGATGCTCGATCTCATTCATCAGAAGGACTATTTCACCATTGCCATGGACGTGAAGAAAAGCCGTTTCCGTCCTTATATCATGGATTTTTTACGGTTTGCCACACCATCTGACGAACAGCTTTGCGATTCTATTCGTCAGCAGAACGTGTTGGTTATCGACGATGTAACAACCAGCGGCTCCACTTTGAACGAGATTCTTCGTACACTTCGAATCCTCAACGAGGACAATGAGATTACCATTTTCAGTCTGATTGGCCGCAAGGATTTGATGGCAGAGGCGGTGTAGTCTGGTTGGAAAGAAAACCTTGCACATCATTCCATCCGATGAAAACTATCTCTTGCGCGAGAATGTCGAAGCCATTGGGCTGCCTAAATTGTTGGAAGGGTTAGGTTTCGGTGAATGACTTGGTGGAGAGGGCACTGGGATTCCTGCAAAAAAGGTGTCAGTGAGAAACCTATAAATTGGTGAATTACACAAAAATAATTTGTATTTGTCGTATTTTTAGTATTTTTGCAAATCGAAAATTAAATTTTCGATTTGCTGAAATATAATTTAATTATTTGAAAATGAATTATTTGATAAATAGAAAAGCAGAAGAAAAACTGCGTAAATATTTGCAGATATTCCCTGCTGTGGCTGTTCTTGGATCGAGGCAGTGCGGCAAATCCACCATGATTAAGATGTTTGCCGAGCGCCAGGGACCTCTTTTATATGTCGATTTGCAGAATAGGGCCGACAGGCAAAAACTCGACAATCCAAGCCTTTTCTTTCGTTACAATGAGAGTGCCACGGTTTGCCTCGACGAGGTGCAGCTACTTCCCGAATTGTTCAACGATTTGCGTACTGAGATTGACCGCGAGCGCCGTCCGGGGCGTTTTGTTTTGTTGGGTTCGGCCTCCCGTGAACTGCTACAGCACACTTCGGAATCGTTGGCAGGACGCATCGGCCTGATCGACCTTACTCCGTTCTTGATTTCCGAAGTGGCTGACCAAGAGGAATATAGTATTTTCAAATACTGGTTCAGAGGCGGCTATCCCGATAGTTTCCTTGCCCTTTCTGATGAAGCGAGCGCCATTTGGAGGGAGAATTTCATCCGTACCTATTTGGAAAGAGACATCCCGCAGCTTGGCTTCCACATCGCCGCTCCGATGATGATGCGCCTGTTGTCAATGTTGGCCTACGAGCACGGAGGGATACTCAATCTGGCAAAGTTGGCTTCTGCCATGGGGCTGTCGGCGCCCACCATTCGCCATTATATTGACATTATGGAGCAAACTTATATTGTCAGGACGTTGCCACCTTATTTCAGCAACAAGGGGAAAAGGCTTGTCAAGACACCTCGTGTTTATTTGCGAGATTCGGGTTTGCAGCACCAATTGCTGGACATTGCGGATTTCAATGCGCTGTTTTCGCATTCGATTTATGGCCGATCATGGGAGGGGTTGGTGGTCGAGAATGTTTGTAGCAGTGTGCAAAAGGCTTCGTTCAGCTTTTACCGCACCTCCGACGGCAGCGAGGAAATGGACCTGCTGGTCGAGTTCCCTGACAGAAGGGTTGCGATAGAATGCAAGGCGTCAAACGACCCCCAGCCCACGGAAGGCTTCTGGAAAGCACTGAAAACCTTGCAGCCAAGCCAAGCCTATATCGTCACACCATCCGATGAAAACTATCCCTTGCGCGAGAATGTCGAGGTTGTTGGGCTGCCCAAGTTGTTGGGAAGGTTAGGTTTCGGTGAATGACTTGGCGGGGAAGGCGATGGAAATGATTCTCAGGAAGGGATAGCCTTACTTCCACCAATAGTCCAATCCGCAGTCGGCGGCCTCGCTCTTGACGAGTTTTTTGGAGAATACATCGAAACGATTGAAAACCACGACCATATACACGCCCGCCGCCTTTTCTTTTAGTGAATAGGGAACGAGTGTGCCTTCCAAGTCAGTATCGACGCTGAAGCGCCCGAGGAACTGTCCGAGCTGGTCGTAGATGACTATGGCTGCCTCGCCCTGCATGCCGTAAAGCCCGATTTTGAAATCGCCTTGCGTGGGGTTGGGGTAGATGACGATGTACGGCCTCGCGTCGTGGTTGATGAAGAGGTCGCGCTCGACGACACCACATTCTGTATAAACCCTCACTATCAGCGTGGCCGTTCCTGGCGAGTTGATGTTCACCGTGCATTCTGGCGCGTCAGGCGAGTAGTTGATGGTCCAGCCGTTGCTGATGCTCCATTCGTAGCCGAAGCAGCCCTCCACGGGGTCGATGGTGTAGGTGAACTGCCCGTTGGTTTGGTAGTGGATTATGGTTTCGCCAAAGATAGGGCTGACGTATGATGAGGCTCTGATAGTGAGGTCGAGAATGACGATGCTGTCGCAGCCTTGCGCGGAGGTGAAGGTCTGCTCGTAGATGCCTGACTCGGAGTAGGTGATGCCGTTCCAAGAGTAGGGTGTGCATGAGGTGATATTGAACGAAGTAGAATGTTGTGGCCAGATGATAATACTAACGGCATTACTGTACGCAATACCGACCTCGTTTGCTGCAAAATAACGAAGATACCAGCCGTTGTAAGAGGAATCCAAAGGCTCACCATTGTAAGGAATGGGATTGCTGAAATCTAAAGTCGGATTAATTTGCCAACCTTGATTGGAGGCGAATTGTATTTGTGGAGTGGTCAATTCCAGACTTGTTCCTGAGCAAATTGATTCAGGTGTGGTGATATTACCCACAATAGGAGAATTCATACCAGGTTGTATGTTTCTTACGGCACGGACACGGAAATGGTTCGTTTTAGCGGTGCGTACACAGTGGCCGGCACGGACATTAGCCATCGGGGCACAGCTCAAGGCAAAGGCTTGAGAACCATCGGCCTCGGAGCTTGACCAATAAAAATCCTCCGCCAAAGTGTTGCCGTAGGTCTGCAACTTGTTCTCAATAAAGGCAAGAGAACCAAAGAGTTTTAGTAGTTGTCCGCCAGTAGGGAGATACCACCCATGTGCGAAGTCAACGGCATTGGCGGCTGTTGTCATGCCGCTTTGATGGTTTCTGATGATTTCAGTATTGGCAAAGCCATTGGTCTCGTCGAGCAGTTTCCCGTAGGGTGATGCGTAGGTTTGGTTGGTCAATCCGGGAACATCTGATTCGTTTCCCCAAGGGATGGAAGTGGAAACATCGTTCAAGGCCACCATCCAGCCATCGGTTTGGTCGGGGTTCACATAGAAAAGGATGCCCTGACTGCCGTCGTCGTTAGTGATGAGATCTCCAATATGATAGGTTTGATGGACAGTTTGTTGTATTTGGAAGTCGCGAATTTGTCGCACAGCGATGCCACTTGGTGGATAGTTATTGCTATTATCTTTTAAATAATCACCTAAACTGCCTCCTGTGTTCATGTCGAAAGTATGATATGGTGAGATTTCGGTCGATGACCACCAATAGTTGTTGCTTTGATAGGGTAGGGCTGTTCCTCCAACGACTTGTAGCGAAGCATTGATCTCTGGTGCATAAGAGTAGAGGTATCGCAACTGCCCTGCGCTGGGAAGATACCATCCGTTGTCATAGTCAACGGCCCATGCAGCAGGGAACAGTTGCTCATTGCCTTCTGTACGGATGATTCCTGTATTGGAATGACCGTTCAAGTCGTGCATGGCAACGCGGGCTTCTTCAACAGTACCAATGTTTGCCATGAGATGGAAAAGCTCGCCGTCCTTTGTTTTTGCAGGAATGTCACGGAATTTTTTGAGCCGTTCCGCATGTTCTTTTGCAATTTCGATTTTCTTTTGAT
>ONVP01000117.1 GCA_900321315.1 uncultured Bacteroidales bacterium | reverse complement strand
TGCAAGGCAACGAATGGGAGAACACCGACTACAACGTCCTCAGTTTCCGCCCCGACGACAAATACCAGCACCAGCAGCGCCGCCAGCGCCAGTTAGCCGCCCGCCGCTACATAGAGACGGGCACCGTGAAGAAAGAGGTACGCGTACACGCGGAATTCGTCAATCCCTTCGACGATAAAGACTTCCTCGTCGGTGAAACCGAGACTCGGCAAGGGCGCTTCCAAATCGACCTGCCCCGCTTCGAAGGCGACTGCATCTTCTTCCTCGGAGCCAGCGACACCACCAAGTGGCACAAGAAATGGGACGGCTTCCGCCGACGCAAGCCTCACAACTGGGTGCAGGTGGATGATTATAACGAATACGACGCCATGGCACAACGCCCACAGAGCTACCCCGAATACTACGTCCGCCTGAACTTCCCCTACCCCCGCTGGATAAAGCCCTACACCTATTATCAAGTGCACAACGCACCGCTGCGGGACACCACCTACCTCTCGCCCCGCTTGCTGACCGACGGCACCAGCGTGCTCGACCAGATTACTGTGCGCACCCGCCACGGCGGCCTGCGTCATGTGGACCTCTCCAAACCCGCCTACGTCATCGACCCCTATGAGGCCAAGAACCTGGCCCTCGATGCCGGACTCGCCACTCCCTCGCAAAGCACCTACACCACCGTCAACGGGATGATAGGCAGCCTCATCAGCGATATGGGCATGCACAGACACTACAGCTCCCGAATCTTTCTCGACGGCAAACCCGCAAGCTACAACTACGGACCGCTGGAACGCCTGCGCTTCGGCTTGCTCACGAATATCGACAAGATCTACGTCTATACCGACTACTCACCACGTCGCGAGGGCGACAAGCGCTACTCCCAAGACGACCAACCAGAAGTCATCGTGGATATCCGCCGTTTCCCGGACCAAAGCCAGCGCGTCACCTACCGCGACCGCCGCTACATCCTCCACGGCTTCGCTTATCAAGAGGACTTCTATCACCCCGACTATCAGCGCAACCCGCCCACCGAGGGACAGAAGGACTACCGCCGCACCCTCTACTGGAATCCCGAACTGAAGCTCGATGCCAGCGGACGCGCTCATGTTCACCTCTTTAATAATAGCCAGCGCACCACCATTGCCATCGATGCCGCCGGGCAGACCTCGGAAGGGGCTCTTCTCCACAGCCGCTGACCGCCAGAAGTGCCAAGGAAGCCCCTTCTTTCTCCTAAAAGGCAATAATCAGAGGGCAAAGAGTAAAAAAAGTCGTCACTTTTTTGGTGACGGTGTTGATTGTCGTGGTGCTCAATGTGATTGGCTCGTTTGTGTTCACGCGCCTCGACCTGACGAGCGAGAAGCGCTACACCTTGTCGGACACGACGAAGGAGATTTTGGGCAACCTGAACGACTATGTCTATTTCAGGGTGTATCTCGAAGGCGACTTTCCTGCGGGTTTCAAGAAGCTGCGCCGCGAGACCAAGGAGATGCTCGACGAGTTTCGCGCCTACTCGAAATACATCGACTACGAGTTCATCAACCCATCGGAGAGCAGCGATGCCGCCGAGCGCAACGAGACCTACAAGATACTCTACCAAAGCGGCCTGAACCCGACCGACATGGTGGTGCGCAACGCCGACGGCTCCTCGAAACAGATGATCATTTGGCCCGGAGCCTTGGTGAGCTACCGCAACGACACCGAGATTGCCATCGACCTGCTTGAGAATCAGGTAGGACAGTCGTCGGAGGAAGCCTTGAACGCCTCGATGCAGAACTTGGAGTTCCGCCTCATCGACGCAGTGAAGAAGGTGACGCGCCTCAAGAAGCCCAACGTCGCCTTCGTGCAAGGCCACGGCGAGCTGGGCGGGCAAGACATTTACGACATCTGGCAAACCTTGTCGCAGAACTACAACGTCAGTTTCGTCGAAATCGACGGCAAGATTGACGCGCTGATGCACCGCACCCAAAACGAGGAAGAGGAGGTGAAGGCCTTCCCCTCGTATGACGCCATCGTCGTGGCCAAGCCCACGAAGCCTTTCGACGAGAAGGACAAGTTCCTCATCGACCAATACGTCATGCACGGCGGCAAGGTGTTGTGGTTGGTGGAACCCGTCCATGCCACCATGGACAGCCTCCAAAGCCAGGAATCGACCATTGGCATCGAGCAAGACCTCAACTTGGACGACATGCTGTTCAAGTATGGCGTCAGGCTCAACCGCAACCTGCTTTTGGACATGACCTGCGCCGCGCTGCCCATTCGCACCGGCCAGGTGGCCGGCCAGCCCCAGCTGGAGTATTTCCGCTGGTTCTACTTCCCCTTGCTGCAAGCCGCCTCCCAACATCCCATGGTGCGCAACATGAACGCCATCAAGGCCGACTTCGTCAGTTCCATCGAGCCTACCACCTCGGCCAACGGCATCAGCCAGATACCTCTCCTGAAGACCTCGGGCTACACCAAAGTATCGGGCGTGCCCGTCTTCATCAGCCTCGCCATGCTGCGGCAAACGCCCGACAAGCGCTTCTTCAACGCAAAGGGGCAAAACGTGGCCTACCTGCTCAAGGGCAGCTTCCCCTCGCTCTACGCCAACCGCATCCCGCAGGAAATCATCGACAGCCGCGAGATGAAGTTCAAGGAAGAAAGCGAACCCACCGCCATGGTGGTAGTGGCCGACGGCGACCTCATCCGCAACCAAATCGACGTGAAAAGGAAAAACCCGCTGCCCCTTGGCTACGACCAATACACGGGCAACACTTACGCCAACAAGGAGTTCATTGAGAACTGCATCAGCTACTTGGTGGACGGCGAGGGCTTGATTGACATCCGCTCGCGTGAGTTCAAGATCAGGCTCTTGGACATGGCCAAGATAGGCAAGGAACGCACCAAGTGGCAGCTCGTCAACGTACTTGCGCCCACCGCGCTCATCGTCGCCTTGGGCCTCGCAATGGCACTCGCCAGAAAGAAGAAATACAGCAAAAAATAAACCCACATGAAGAAAAGCAACAGACTAACGATTATCATCGCTGCGGTGCTCGTCGTCATCGCCGGCCTACTGGTTTGGAACAACCGCTACCTCTCCACCCTTCGTGGCGACGATGCCGACTTTATGGTTTGGGACACCGCCTCCATCACCAAGTTCTACTTGGCCGACCGCAACGACCACGAGTCGCTCTTGGAGCGACAGGACGACAACTCGTGGATGCTCAACAACACTTACAAGGCCCACACGAAGCAGGTGCAGCACTTCCTCACCACGCTCTACAAGGTGCGCATCAAGATGCCCGTTTCGGTGGCCAGCCACAACAACATCGTGAAGGAGCTGGCAGGAAACAGCACCAAGGTGGAAGTGTACCAAAACATTCCGCGAATCAACCTGTTCAACCGCGTCAAGCTGTTGTATCGCGAGGTGCGCACCAAGGTGTTCTATGTGGGCGATGCCACCAAAGACAGCAGCGGCACCTTCATGCTGAAGGAAGGCGCCGACAAGGCCTACATCGTCTATATCCCAGGCTTCAAAGGCTTCATCACCACGCGCTTCACCGCCATTCCCGACGACTGGCGCGACCATGGCGTGTTTGGCGCAGCCTTGGCCAACATCGAAAGCGTCAGCGTCGAGTTCAACCGCGAGCCGCAGTCCAGCTTCCGCATCAACAACATCGGCAGGCACCAGTACCTGCTGACCCGCCTCAACGACAACAGCACCCTGCCCTACGACACCCTGAAAGTCATCAACATGCTCTCGTCGTTCAGCGACCTGCGCTTCGAGACACTGCTCAACAACATCCTGCCACGGCAGCAAATCGACTCCATCGTGGCATCGCCCTTCCTGCACAAGGTGACACTGACCACCAAAGACGGGAAGACGACCGAAATGACCACCTTCGAGAAACTCGTCGTCAACAAAAGCATCAAGGAACTGGAAGGCCTCGTCGACGACCACGGCAACCTGCTCGACCCCATCGACCACGACCGCGTCTATGGCCTCATCAACGACGGGAAAGACCTCGTGCTCATCCAATACTACGTCTTCGACAAGGTGCTCAACCCCATCGACTATTACGTTGCCGGAAATCCCATCCGCTTCGATGTCGATTTTTACGAGGTGTTCGACTGACCATGAAAATCCTACTGCTCGTCATAGGGAAGACCGACGAAGCCCACCTTGCTACTGGCATCGGGAAATATGTGGACCGCATCGGGCACTATGTCCCTTTCGAGATGAAGGAAATCCCCGACCCGCGCAACCGCAAAACCCTCAGCGAGGAGCAACAGAAAACCGCCGAAAGTTCCTTGATATTGAACTACGTGCAGCCCTCCGACCAAGTCGTTCTGTTGGACGAGAACGGGAAGCGGTTCACCTCTGTGCAATTTGCCGAAAGCCTTGAGAAGCAGATGGTTTCGGGCGCAAAACGGCTTGTTTTTGTTGTCGGCGGCCCCTACGGTTTCGCACAAGAGGTTTATGCCCGCGCCAACGCCAAGCTGTCGCTCTCGCCCATGACCTTCAGTCACCAGATGGTGCGCCTCATCTTCGTCGAGCAACTCTACCGCGCCTTCACCATCCTGAAGGGCGAGCCTTACCATCACCAGTAATAATTCAGCAACAATGCCGTTAATAAGTCACAAAACCATCAAAACGCCCAAAGCCTTGAAAGCAGCAAAATCCATCCTATTCCTTTGTGCAACAATATGTTGCTTCGCTTCATGCAAGAAAGAGGTTGATATGACCCTTATGCAAAGAACCCTGTTTGAAAACACTGCCATACGCCAAATCGAGGCGGGCGATGCATGGGTTGTGAGCCTCGTTGCCGACAGCAGCACCTTCGTGGAAGTGGAATGCTCCGCCTATTTGGAACCCTACCTCAAAGTGCGCTTGGAAGGCACAAAACTTGAAATCGGCTTTGCCGAACGCGTGTATCCCTTGGGCGGGAGCGTCTATCGCGCCATTGTCCACACGGCGCAACTCGAAGCCGTGGCCGCCGACGATGCCGCCACGGTGCAATGTACGGGCCGATTTGCCGGTCAAGACATCTGCATCGGACTGGCTGGAGCCGCCACATGCAACAACCTCGCCTTTGAGGGCACGAGCTGCGAAATCAAGTTAGACGACGCTTCGGTCTTGGCTGGTTTCCAATTCGTTGGGAGCAGCTGCAAGGCCGAGTTGGACGATGCCTCGCAATGCAACGCAAGGATGGAGGTTGCCGACCACATCGACATTGTGCTTGACGGCAAGTCGCGCTTCGTCAGTAAAGGCGGAACAACCGCCACGGCAAGGCTCAACTTGCAGAACGCCAGCCTGTTGAACATGGCCGAAACCCAAGTCGGGCAGATGCAAGTGGAATTGGGAAGCGGTTCCGAGGCCACGGTTCACGTCACCGAAACCTTAAGCGGCACTTTGACCGCAGCCTCCACCATGTATTACAAAGGCCAACCGCGAATCAACATCGACTGCACGGCAGGCTCGCAACTCATCCCGTTTTGAGTTTGGCCTGAAATTTGATGATTTCGCACCATATTCAACGAATCAATCCAAATTATTACTAATTTTGTAAAAAATTTAAGCCAATGAAAAAAGCAGCTCTGTTATTCGTCGCCGTTTTGTTCGCGACCGTCACCTTCGCCCAGTCGAACCTCCCGATTGACCCCAAAACCGAGAAAATCACCTTCCGCAAGGTCATCAACACCGTAGGCTCTGAAGACGAAGTGTTTAACCGCATTTTCAGCGGATTCTTGAACTCCTACTACAAGAGTCCGGCCTCGCTGCTCAGCCAAAACGACGGACGCACGATGAAAGGCAAGCACCAAATGCAACTCGACAACGGCGACCCGGTGAAGTCGAAATGGCCCTGGATCACCTACCGCTTCACCATCGAAGTGCGCGAAGGCCGTGTGCGCTACACCCTCACCGACTTCATGCAGAAGACCCAATCCAACCATCCCTGCGAGGAATGGATGAACAAGGAAGACCCTATGTATCAGCCTGTTTGGGACAGCTATCTGAACCAAATCGCGGAGTTCGCCGAAGACTGGGGCAAGCAATTTGAGGAAAAACTCATCCCCGAAAAAGTCATCGTAGAAGAGGAATGGTAAACCGTGATGGCCACTCGCGAACGCATAAAGAAAGGCTTCTCTAAGCTTCTCAAGGAGGAGAAGTTGAAGCTGATTGCCAACTACTTCGAGAATCCCGGCGAAGTTGTCAATCTGCTGAAAAGCTACTGGCACTCCGACTCGAAGCAGCAGCAGCTTTTTGACGAGTTCAGCGAGAACACCATCACCAATTTCTTCATTCCTTACGGCATTTCGCCCAACGTGGCCATCAACGGCAAGGACTACATCGTGCCGATGGTCATCGAGGAGAGTTCGGTCGTGGCGGCGGCTTCGGCGGCGGCCAAGTTTTGGGGCGAGCGCGGCGGTTTCCATGCCGAAGTCATCGATGTGCGCAAGATCGGCCAAGTGCATTTCGGCTGGAGCGGCGACAAGGAAAAACTGTTCGCTTTGTTCCCCGAAATCGAGAAACGCCTGCTGGCCGAAACCTCGTCCATA
>ONVP01000111.1 GCA_900321315.1 uncultured Bacteroidales bacterium | reverse complement strand
TTTCTGTATGATAGGTATAGGAGGCATGGTGACAAGTGGTGTAATACTATTGTATTATTTGTTCCATAGAAAGGAGTTGGGCAAGACAGTTTGGTATATGCTCGTCGGGTGTTCCATCGGTGGGTTGTTGGGTGTGTTGGCTCCAGGCAATTTTGCGAGAGCAGATGCGGAAGGTGAGTTTGGAATCATTTCGTATTTGACAAAGGCGTTTTCCCCTTTGAATGTGATAGGAGAATTGCTGAACTATAAGGCATTATGGCTGTTTGTCATAGGTTTGGTGTTACTGTTTGTCTTTAACAGGGCGTTAGCCAAGGAATGGTGCAAGAAGCGCGGTTTTTTGCTATTGGTATTGATGAGTGGCGTTTTTGTCAATAGCACGGTGTTTGCTCCATTCATTTCATCGATGCGCACATTGTATTTTTCCGAGGTCTTGTCGATGGTGCTTTTCGTGGGGATGGTTGCCAGTTTGGCAGAGGAAGCTTCTGTTGTGCCTTCAACAATTCGTGAGAATGTGCGAAGGGTATGTGTAGTCGTTGCCGTTGTGCTTTTTGGCATCTTTTTGTTTGACGGACAACAGGCGATTGCCAGTACGAAACAACAGCGGGCGTACAATGATAAATGCCTCAATGAAATTCGAGAGGCAAACGGAGTCGTTGCCCTTGACGACTGTCCTGTGAGCCAACGAATGGCAATGGGCGTAACCTATCCTCAGTGGTCATGGGAAGGCATCGCCTACAAGCTCGGTCTGGATTCCGTCCATGTTTATCCGAGCTATTGCCTCGACAAGTATTGGGGCGAGCCTCTGCCGTCTGGAGCGGGCTATTATGTAATCAACAGCATTGATGGCGAATTGGGCGAAGTCATCATCCGGCATCAGGAAGGGATGTTCCCAAACGGAGTGGACTGCACCATCAGTTACAACAGGCCGAAGAAATGGTTTAGGGTCTGGTACGACAGGCTGACGCATTATCAATATGCCCGTATTTCCGAGGTGAACAAAGAAGTACCTGATTTCTGCTATGAAGGCTACTGCTATTATGTGTTTTACATGAAGAGCGAGAATTGCAGGGGGATTACGGATGTCAGCGTTGTCTCGGCTGGGGTGTGATTTATCAAATCAAGAATGATATGACAAACATAACCGGTAAATTGGTGCGGTTTCTTTGCAGAAAGCATTTCACCCGAAAAAGAATCAGGGTTTACAAACCCTGCATGTATTATGTGCATCCGAAGGCCAATGTCAAGATAAATGGTTATCTGAATTTCAATTGGCAATGGGACATGGAGCGGATGTTGCGCAATAAGATGGCAGGCTCTTTGTATGTTTCGGAGAACGCTGCATTGGAGGTGGGCACTGTTGATGTTTCATCGGGCAGCAGAATTACGATAAACCCTGGTGCTAGCCTGAAACTTGGAAACATGAAGATGTCTCATGAGGTCGTGATAGACTGTTTCAAATCCATCACCATCGGGAACGATGTCGGTATTGCAGAGGGCGTTGTGATAAGGGATTCCGACAGTCACCCTATAATTATTAATGATTGTCCTATAAGTCCGGATGTTTCCGCTCCAATTGTGATAGAAGACCATGTTTGGATAGGCATGAGGGCGATTGTTTTGAGAGGCGTGACCATCGGAGAGGGGTCGATTGTTGCGGCAGGCAGCGTGGTAAGCAGGAACGTTCCTCCACATTGTCTGGTGTCAGGCGTTCCAGCCAAGGTTATAGCGACAAATGTGTCATGGAACTGGTAAGATTATACTTTCGGATTAATTCAGAATCGTTATGCTTTTTAACTCGATTCAATTTGCTTTCTTTCTCCCGATAGTCTTTTTGCTCTATTGGTATGTCTTTGAACGCTTTATCAGCAAGTCGGGGCACCAGCTGAGATGGCAGAACGCTTTCATTGTGGTGGCGAGCTATGTGTTCTACGGCTGGTGGGATTGGCGGTTTTTGTTGCTCATTGCTTTTACCTCGTTATGCTCGTGGGGCAGCGGATTGCTTATCGGGAAGGCAGAAACACATAAGAAAGCGAGGACATGGACAACACTTAATATCGTATTGAACCTTGGCATTCTTGCCATGTTCAAGTATTACGACTTCTTTGTCGCCGAGTTCGCCCAACTGTTCCATATCTCCACGGATGGACTGTTGTTGAATGTGATACTCCCCGTCGGCATCTCGTTCTACACCTTCCAGGCCTTGAGTTATTCCATAGACGTTTGCCGAGGCAAGATTGAGCCAACTAAAGACATCGTCGCCTTTTTCGCCTTCATTTCGTTCTTCCCGCAATTGGTGGCAGGCCCGATTGAGAGGGCGACAAACTTGCTGCCACAATTCCTGAAGAAAAGGGAATTCAACTATGACACTGCCGTTGACGGGATGCGGCAAATCCTTTGGGGCTTGTTCAAGAAGATCGTGGTGGCCGATAATTGCGCTGTCTATGTGGACCAAGTATTCTCCAACTACGCAAGCCATTCGGGAAGCACATTGCTATTAGGGATCATTTTGTTTGCATTCCAATTATACTGTGATTTCTCCGGTTATTCAGACATTGCCATAGGTACGGCCAAGTTGTTCGGAATCAAGCTGATGCGAAACTTTAACAATCCTTATTTTGCCACCTCGTTTGCCGACTATTGGAAACGCAACCACATATCATTGACGACATGGTTCATGGATTATGTGTATTATCCCATGGTTGGCGGCAGCGACAAGTTGCTGTATTGGAATTTTTGCATGATCGTCACATTCCTGTTGAGCGGAATGTGGCATGGAGCGGGATGGACATTTATGCTGTGGGGCTTGTATCAAGGTGTATTCATCGTGATTTCCATGAATTTGGCGAAACCAAGAAAAAGGTTTGAGAAAAAACACAATTTGAAAGGCAACGGAGTATATGAGTGGATGTCAAGATTGGTCACGTTTTTGGTTGTATGTTTGGGATTGGTGTTCTTCAGGTCTGAAAGCATATCACAAGCGTTTGCATATCTGGTTGGAATCGTGGACAATGGCTTTTTTGGATTGTCATTATCTGTTAAGCCAAAACTAAGTTTAACGTTGCTGTTGGGCATTGCAATGCTACTCGTAATGGAATGGGTTTCGAGAGATGAAGAACATGGATTTTCTATGAAAGGTAGGCATGTCTTGTTCCGTTGGTCGTTTTATGTTATGATAGTCATGCTCATAGTGTTCGTTGGCGGTCAACCAGCCCCGTTTGTGTATTTTCAGTTTTAAACATGATGAAAAGGTTTCTTGCAAGATTGCTTTTGGCAATTGGCGTTGCATCGGCTTTCGTCGTATTGGGGTATGTGGTGTTGCTGATCAGCTCTAAACGCCTCAATAAACTTGACGACAATCGGGTTATCTATGTTTGGGGTGATTCCCAGATGTTTACAGGGTTGAATGAGAGGCTATTAGGAAACCTAATCAACCGGAAAGTGATGACAGCCGCCGATCACGGTTCAGGAGTTTATGACCTCATGGCAAATATGGCTAATGTTCCCATAGGATCTACATGCGTGGTTTCTTTTCCTGAAGGATCTTTTCTTCGCAATCCATTGACGGACAACAATAGGACAGGATTCGAACTCGGGTGTTTGCTTGACTTGTATCGCGCAGGATGCCCTTTGGATGAGTGCATGAAAATAGCGAACCTTAACAAAGGCATGATAAAGTACAAAGCATTTCGCTACGGGCATTGCTTGTTTCCTTATTCCGAAGTCCTATCATACCCAGAACCGTTAGCGTTGTGGCGTTCCATGTTTGAGGAAGACAGGCCGTGGCTTTCATGGAAAACAAAGGCATATTCGATGGCAATCCAGCATCTCCAAGAAAAACGATGCCAGATAGTTATGGTATGCTTCCCTTTTGAAGCAAGTGTTGAGGCTATGGCTAAAGAAACGGCCAATCGCCAGATGATGGATTCGCTGAAGCTTGGTTTGGTTGAAAAATACGCGATGAAGCAAGACACCATCGTTTTGAGCAATGACAGCCTGCTGATGCATGATTTGTCGCACTTGAACGAGGTTGGGGCACGAAGGTTTACCCACCGGATTGCCGATATTTTGCAGGTAGATACGGTCAATAATCGGTTTGTCGAGGTGATAATAGGACAATAGGAAAAGATTTTCCATGAGATCTTGATGATTTTTGCTTATTTTTGCGACCAGATTGATTTTAACTTAAAAATAAAAGAATATGGACATTAATCAATTTGTTTGTGAGTTCGCAGCCTGTTTTGACGACACGGATGCGAGTGAGTTTTATGCAGGATTGCAGTTCAAGCAATTAGAGGAATGGAGTTCGCTGTCGGGACTGGGCATCATAGCCATGTGCAAGAAAAAATATGGCGTAAAAATTACGGGTGCGGAGATTCGTGAAGCTAACACCATCCAAGACATTTATGAAATCGTATCGGATAGACTCAAATAATGGCTGCTTTTATTAAGGCGATATCGTATTATCTTCCCGAGTCGGTTGTTTCCAATCAGGATTTGGTTGAGGAGTTTCCGGAGTGGTCGGTGGAGAAAATAGCCAAAAAAGTCGGAGTGAACAATAGACGTGTTGTGAACGGGAACCAATGTGCGTCTGATTTGGCCGAGAACGCAGCTCGGAAAATGTTCGACGAGCATGGCATAGACAAGAGTTGTATCGACTTTGTTTTACTGTGCACCCAAAGCCCGGATTATTTCCTTCCGACGACAGCTTGTCTTCTCCAAGACAAGTTGGGCTTGCCAACATCATGTGGCGCATTGGATTTCAACCTTGGCTGTTCAGGCTTCGTTTATGGCTTGGCTTTGGCTAAAGGATTGATAGAAAGCGATTCCGCAAAAAACATTCTGCTTGTTACGGCGGAAACTTATACAAAACATATCCACCAACGAGACAAAGGGAATCGGACCATTTTCGGAGATGCGGCAGCTGCCACTTTGGTGTCAACAAATGGATTCGCCGAGATAGGAATTTTTGATTTGGGTACGGATGGATCCGGCGGCAAGAATCTGATTGTCAAGTCGGGAGCCATGCGCCATAAAGACAGGTTCGATGAGGTTGTGTTTGACTATTCGGGAAATCCCGTTTCGTCAGATCATTTGTATATGAACGGATCTGAGATTTTCAATTTCACCCTTGAAAAGGTACCTGAATTGGTTGAAAATGTCATTGGTAAAAATGGCATGTCTTCAGACGATATTCATCTGTATGTGTTTCACCAAGCTAATAAATACATGTTGGAGTGCCTGTTCGACCTTATGGATATTGACGAGGAAAAAGGCTTCGTTTATATGTCTGAAATTGGAAATACAGTGTCATCAACGATTCCAGTCGCGTTGTTTGAGGCGAAAAGGCAAGACAAACTCAAAGGCAATGTTGTCATTGCAGGTTTTGGGGTTGGTTATTCATGGGGAGGATGTGTGCTAAGATGCCAGTGAATCCAACAATTTCCATACTTATGCCCGTCCATAACACGGCTCCTTTTCTCCGGGAGGCGATGGACAGCATGTTGGCGCAAACTTTTGTGGATTTCGAGCTGATTGTGCTCAACGACTGCTCGCCTGATAATGCCGAGGAGATTCTGGACTCTTACGACGACCCCAGAGTTGTCAGGTACAAAGGCGAAAAGAACGTCGGGTTGGCCAATGTGCTGAACATCGGCATCGGCATGGCGCGAGGCAAGTACATCGCCCGCATGGACAGCGACGACATATCGCTGCCCAACCGCTTGCAGGTGCAAGCGGATTATTTGGAAGCCCATCCCGAAATCGACTTGGTATCGGTCGGGATGCAGCTTTTTGGCGACAAGAATGAAGTGTGGATTAGGGAAACCCATCCTGAGAAGGTGAAAATCAACGCCTTGTTCCAGTCGCCGGTGCTTCACGCATCAAGTATGTGGCGCAAGGAATCGTTCGAAAAACACGGGTTGTGTTTTTGCCAAGACATGGTTCCGTCTGAGGATTACGATTTGTGGACAAGAGCCTTGGCGAAAGGGCTGGCATTGACCAATTTGCCCGAAGTGCTCTATAAGTATCGTATCCATTCGACACAGGCCACCTACAACTTGGGCAAGATAGAAAAGAAAGTGTTGGAGGTCCGGAAGAACTATATTCATGCCGTATTGCCATCTGTATCGGAAAAAGACTTGGAGACTTTCCCCAAGAAAATGTGGCCGGTTTTTTTCGCAAACCTGAAAGCTGGCTTCTTTGACAAGAAAATGTTGGCCAAGCGGTTGTATAAATACAAGAAAGCGGGTTGGAGTTGATTTGCTATGCTATTTTCCATCATCATACCAGTCTATAATGTCGAAAAGTATCTTTGCGATTGCCTCGACAGTGTCATTTGCCAAACCTTTTCCGATTGGGAAGCCATCTGCGTCGATGATGGTTCCATCGACGGGTCTTTGGCTCTTTTGGAGCAGTTTGCCGCACGTGACGCTCGAATAAAGGTGGTCAGGCAAACCAACGCCGGCACGGCGGCGGCGCGAAACACGGGCTTGAAGATGGCCAAGGGCGACTACATCTTTTTCTTGGATAGCGACGACTGGATAGAAAAGAACACTTTGCAAGCCATTGCGGACAACCTGAACGGAGAAGACGTGCTTTGCTTCAGCGGACGACGCTATTTCGAGGACGAAAGAGCCAGTCGCCCTGCCGACCAGCTTCTTCCAAAGACATACGAAAGCGGCATGGCGTACTACAACGAGAACGCACTGCTGCCTCGCGATTTCGCCTTCGTTTGCGTGGTGTTGCGGGTGTATGGAAGGCCGTTCATCATGGGAAACAACCTCTTCTTCGACGAGGATGTTTCCTACGAGGACAATCTTTGGGTGCCAATCATGCTTTGCCACGCCCAAACGGTGAAGGTGATTCCTGATGCGCTCTACGTTTATCGGGTGCGCGAAGGCAGCAAGATGCAGGAGGTCTCGCTGGCGCGGAAAAAGGACATGCTGAAAGTGGCCAACCGCCTTGCGGCATTCT
>ONVP01000359.1 GCA_900321315.1 uncultured Bacteroidales bacterium | reverse complement strand
CGGGGATGTCGATTTCGATGATTTCTTCACCTTTCATGATGCCTTCGCCGCCGCAGTGGGTGCATTTCTTCTTGATGACGCTGCCTGTTCCGTTGCAAGTGGGGCACACCGAGGCGGTTTGCATCTGCCCGAAGAACGAATTGACGGTTTGCACCACTTGGCCGCGACCGTGGCAAGTCGGGCAGGTCTCGGTTTCGCCGTTCTCGGAGCCGCTGCCGTGGCAATGCGGACATTCCACGTCTTTCTTCACCTTGATTTTCTTGGTGGTGCCGGTGGCGATTTCCTTAAGACTGACTTTTACGTTGCCTCGGATGTTAGAGCCGCGCTCGCGAACCACGTTGCCGCCGCGACCGCCACCAAAACCGCCGAAACCGCTGCTGAAGCCGCCGAAGTTGAAGCCTCGCCCAAACACGCTGTTCAGGATGTCGTTCAGGTCGAAGTCGGCGAAACCGCCGAAGCCGCCGCCCGCGCCACCGTCCATGCCAGCGAAGCCGAACTGGTCGTAACGCGCTTTCTTGTTGGCATCGCTCAACACGGAATAGGCCTCCGAGGCTTCCTTGAAGTTCTCCTCGGCGGTCTTCTTTTCCTCGTCGGTGCCGCTCACCCAGCGATCGGGGTGCCACTTGAGGGTGGCCTTGCGGTAGGCGCTCTTTATCTCGTCGGGCGTGGAGTTCTTATTCACCCCCAGCACCTCGTAGTAATCTCTTTTTTGCTTGTCTGCCATGATCTGATTCCTTTCTTAGTTCCCTACCACCACTCTCGCGAAGCGAATCACCTTGCCATTCAGCTTGTAGCCCTTTTGGATGACATCCAAAACCTTGCCTTTCTTGTCTTCCTCGGGCGCGGGAATCATCGTGGAACTCGGCGTCCATCGCCTCGATTTCCTCCAAGCCCTTCTTCTTCAAGGTGTCTTTCAACTTGTTGAAAATCAATGTGACGCCTTGCAGGTCGGCCTCGTTGCCGTTCTTTTCCATGTTTTGTAAGGCACGCTCAAAGTCGTCAAGCACGGGCAAAATTTCCTTGATGACGTTTTCCGAAGCTGTGGCCATCAGGTCGAGTTTTTCCTTGGCGGTGCGCTTGCGGTGATTGTCGAACTCCGAGAACAGGCGCAAATACTTGTCGTTCAGTTCGGCGTACTTGGCTTTTTCTTCCTCCAAGGCCTTCTTTTCGTTGGCATGACGGATCTTGAAGCGCTTTGACTTTTTGTCCGAAACTGTGTCAGCAGGCGCCTCTTTATGCTCTTCGGCAGGCTGTTCTTCGGTGTTTTCTTGCTTGTTTTCCAAATCAGGATTGACGGTGTCGTTCAAGGCATCGTCCTGATTCTTAACGTTTTCGTTTTCTTCCATGATATGTGTTGTTTTACTTTTTTGTCTTTTTCGCCGCACGATTCAGCAAATCCTTTGCCAAATGGTGGATTTTGACAAAATGGCAGGGAAGTATTGCTGACAGGTTTCGTTTTCCACAAACGACCGAACAAAACGACTACAAACGACCGAACAAAATGACTATAAATAACCGAAAATTGAAATTATGTTTTCGTAATTAAAATAAAATCAGTAATTTTGCAGCGAAATCAAAAATTTGTCCGTTATGATTGAAAAATACAAACAGCGCATTGCCGACCGCCTCCTTATGCGCAAGTTGGCCGGCAAGGGTGCAGTGCTGATAGAAGGGCCAAAATGGTGCGGCAAAATCACCACCGCCCGGCAGCAAGCCAAAAGTATGCTTGACCTTGGCGATAGTGAGATATTGAAACAAAGCCAGCAAATGATGGAGGTGAGTCCAAAGACTTTGCTGCAAGGCGAAACGCCTCGATTGATTGATGAATGGCAGACCATGCCGTCGTTGTGGGACAGCATTCGCAGCGAGGTGGATAGGAGAGGGACTTTTTCCCAATTCATCCTGACGGGTTCCTCGGTGCTTCCGCAAGCCGATGAAACGACACACAGCGGAACGGGACGCTTTGCCCGTATCAAGATGAGGCCGATGAGCCTGTTTGAGTCGGGCGAATCGATGGGAAGCGTCAGCCTTCGTGAGTTGTTTGACGGTGGCAGTTTCGAGCCGCAGCCGAACAAGCTCGACCTTCAGGACATGGCCTACCTCACTTGCCGTGGCGGTTGGCCTCAGGCCACATTGCTTGATGGCGGTTTGGCACTTGACCAAGCCTTTGATTATGTGGATGCGGTTGCGGAGCATGACATTCAGCGTGTCGATGGTGTGAGGCGCAGCCCTGAACGCACACGGCTTCTTTTGCGTTCTTACGCCAGAAACATTGCCCAGCAGGTTTCATACGGCACCATCAAGGCGGACATGTTGTCGAATGATTCCAAGTCGTTGGACGAAGACACCGTGGCGGACTATGTCAAAGCGTTGAAACGATTGTTTGTCATTGAGGATTTGGAGGCATGGAATCCCAACATCCGCAGCAAGTCGGCCATCCGCACCAGCGACACCCGCCATTTCGTTGATCCGAGCATTGGAACTGCCGCTCTTGGTCTTGGACCGAACGATTTGATAAACGACCTGAACGCTTTCGGGCTGTTTTTTGAAGACTTGGCTGTGCGTGACTTGCGCGTGTTTGCGGAGGCGCTTGATGGCAGATTGTACCACTATCGCGACAGTTCGGGATTGGAGTGTGATACTGTGTTGCACCGTCGTAATGGCACATACGCATTGATAGAGGTGAAGCTGGGCGGTGAAAAACTCATCGAGGAAGGCGTGAGTTCGCTGAATGCGCTAGCCAATACGATAGACACCACCAAAATGCCCAACCCATCATTTAGAATGGTACTGACCGCTGTCGGCCAGTATGCCTATCAGCGCAAAGACGGTGTTTTCATTGTGCCTATTGGCTGCCTGCGGGATTAAGGTCATTGTGTGGTTTTGCTTTTCCCAAAGGCGGCTGGATCGACAAAATGGCAGGGTGCAACGTCGGCTTGACCAATCCAAATGCTCCATCATTTGACAATGCGCAGGGATAGAAATGCCAAAATCTTTGACAGTGCGCAGGGATAACGCGGTTTTTACAGGCAAATGGCCATGTAGGGCGGAATGGAAATCCGCTTCTCGTTCACGATGAGATTTCTCGGATGG
>ONVP01000073.1 GCA_900321315.1 uncultured Bacteroidales bacterium | reverse complement strand
CTGAACGAAGAGGCTTTGCGCCACAACCAAGAGTGCATCAAGAAGCAAGTGGCCAAGTTCCTCGACTTCGACGCGAAGGAAGCCAACGCCGCCGAGATGGTGAACAACTACGACTGGATGAAGGACTTCACCTTCCTCGACTTCGCGCGCGAGGTGGGCAAGCACATCACCGTGAACTACATGATGGCCAAGGACAGCGTGCAACAGCGTCTCAACGGCACCGCCCGCGACGGCCTGAGCTTCACCGAGTTCACCTACCAGCTGCTGCAAGGCTACGACTTCCTCTACCTCTACCAGCACAAGAACTGCAAACTGCAACTCGGCGGCAACGACCAATGGGGCAACATCACCACAGGCACGGAGCTGATTCGCAGAACCTTGGGCTTTGAGAACGAAGCCTTTGCCCTCACCTGCCCGCTCATCACCAAGGCCGACGGCAAGAAGTTCGGCAAGACCGAAAGCGGCAACATCTGGCTTGACCCGAAGCGCACCACGCCATACAAGTTCTACCAGTTCTGGCTCAACGTCAGCGACGACGACGCGGAGAAATACATCAAGATTTTCACTTCATTGGAAAAAGACGTCATCGATGCGCTCGTTGAGGAGCACAAGAAAGACCCGGGCTTGCGTGTGTTGCAAAAGCGTTTGGCTGAGGAAGTCACCGTCATGGTGCACTCGCAGGAAGCCTTGTATGCCGCCATCGAAGCCAGCAACATTCTCTTCGGCAAATCGACCAAGGAAGGCCTGGAGAAATTGGACGAGGAAACCTTCCTCGACATCTTCGACGGCGTTCCGCAGGAGCACATTGCCCGCACCGACCTCGAAGCCGGCATCCCTATCGTGGATTTCATGGCCGTCAGCACGCACATTTTCCCTTCCAAGGCCGAAGCCCGCAAGATGACGCAGGCCAACGGCGTGAGCGTCAATAAGGAAAAGGTCACTTTGGACAAGGTGATGACTCCCGCCGACCTCATCGACGGGAAATATATCCTCGTGCAGAAGGGCAAGAAGAATTATTATTTGGTAGTGGTGGAATAAACATGGAAAACACGGACAAGCTGCACGGCCTCAGCCCATACCTTTTTTGGGATGTCGATACGACCAACTTCGATATCGACAGGAGTGCCGCATGGCTTATCCAAAGGGTTTTGGAATACGGGCAAATGAGCGATTGGAATATCATCGAAGACCATTTTGGTGTGAACAAAATCGTTTCATACGCAATGAATTTCAGAACATTGAACCCTATGGCGCGTTCGTTCTTGTGTTTTATTTCGGGCAAAAAAAAGGAGGATTTCCGATGCTATCGTTTCGCACAATCGAACCCCACACTCTGGAACTCCTGAAGTTCCTGATGGCAGAACCATATTTGGAGAATTGCCGTTTGGTTGGCGGCACCGCATTGGCTTTGCAATACGGGCATCGGTCGTCGGTGGATTTGGATGTTTTTGGCACGATTCCAGACGACAATATGGCACTGCGTGACATTTTGGATGGTTTCGGGCAAGTGAATGGCGAGATGACCTCAAGAAACATCAAATCGTTTATCATTGACGGAATCAAGGTGGATTTTGTAAATTATTCTCGTTATCCATGGATTGATGAAGCGGTTGTTGAAGATGGCATAAGGCTGGCTTCTCCGAAAGACATTGCCGCCATGAAAACCTACGCCATACAAAACCGAGGCACTCTAAAGGATTTCATTGACTATTATTTTCTTCTGCAACACTTCTCACTCGAAGAAATACTTGGTTTTTATGCCCAAAAATATCCTAACCACTCCATGTTCAGGACGCGAATGGCTTTGACTTATTTTGAGGATGCGGAAAACAAGGAATGCCCGCCCATGTTCATCAAGGCTGATTGGGAGGACATTAAATCGTTCATCTCACAGAAAGTCAGGGAAGTTGATTGGGGAAGATTCTGACTTTTTCCCCGTTTCAGACAATTAAAAAGCTCTTTAAGCGTTTATATTGCTGTTTTACAAAACGGGCAAAACATGCGAAAAACTATTCCTTTTTTGCTTCTGCTGTTGCTTTCGCTTGGGGCGACGGCGCAGAAGAAGCACAGCATCAGCGGGTATGTGACGGATGCCGCGAGCCGCGAAACGCTCATCGGGGCGACGGTTTACGACCGCAACTCGGGCCACGGCTGCGCCACCAACAACTACGGCTACTATTCCCTGACCTTGGACGAAGGCACCATCGACCTGCAATTCTCTTTTGTAGGCTACAACACTGAAAACCAACGCTTTCAACTGCTTTCCGACACCTTGATTAATGTGGGGCTGAACACCAACCTGCAATTGCAGGAAGTCACGGTGGAGGCCAACCGCGCCACGGTGGGCGCCAACAACCCGCAAATGAGCGTCATCGAGCTGCCCGTCCAGCAAATCAAGACGATTCCGACCTTGATGGGCGAGGCCGACGTGCTGAAAGCCATACAGTTGCTGCCTGGCGTGCAGAACGGCTCGGAAGGCTCGGCCGGACTCTATGTGCGCGGCGGCGGCCCCGACGAGAACCTGCTTCTCATGGACGGCGTGCCGCTCTACAATGTCAATCACATGTTCGGCTTCTTCTCAGTCTTCAACCCCGACGCGCTGAAAAACGTCACCTTATACAAAGGCGGCTTTCCGGCCCGCTACGGCGGCCGCATCTCGTCGGTCGTCGATGTGCGCATGAAAGACGGCGACATGCAACATTACCACGGCAACTTCAGCATCGGCCTGATTTCCAGCAAACTCAACCTTGAAGGCCCGATTGTGAAGGACAAGCTCTCGTTCAACCTGTCGCTGCGCCGCACCTATTCCGACGCGCTCACCAACCTCTACGGCCTCATCGCAAAAATCGCCGAACCCGACGTGGAAAAGTTCTCGGTGGGCTATTATTTTTACGACCTCAACGCCAAGCTCAACTGGAAAATCTCCGACAAAGACCGCCTGTTTCTGAGTTGGTACAGCGGCGACGACAAGATTTACGCCAACGTGAAATGGGACTACCAACACGAGGACCTCTTCGCCGACCACGAGAAGCTCGGCATGAACTGGAAATGGGGCAACAAAGTGGGCGCGCTCCGCTGGAACCACATCATTTCACCACGGCTTTTCATGGACGCTTCGGCGAGCTACACGCAATACCGACACGACCTCGGCATGAGCCAAAACTATACCTACGAGGAGTTCAAGCCGACGCCTTTCACCTCGACCGACGAGATGGCCATGAGTTTCCGTTCCGGCATCCACGACCTCACGGCGCGCACCGACTTCCACTACACACCCAACCCGAGGCATGACATCCGCTTCGGCGGCGGCTACACCTACCATTTCTTCCGTCCCGAAGTACAGTCGATGAAAATCAACTTCACCGAAGCGGAGTCCAACATGGACACCGTGGCCAACTCGGGCGACATAAACGCCCATGAGGCCATGCTCTACGTTGAGGACAACTTCGCGCTGGGCGAGGCCGTCAAGATGAACGTCGGGCTGCACTACTCGGCCTTCGCGGTGCAGGGCAACTTCTACCACTCGTTGCAACCCCGTTTCAGCATGAGCACGATGATTGCGCCGCATTTCTCGCTCAAGGCGGGTTATGCCTATATGACGCAATACATCCACCTGCTTTCCAATAGCAACATCACCATGCCCACCGACCTTTGGGTACCTGTCACAGCCCGCATCGCGCCAGAGAAAGGCCACCAGTTCTCGCTCGGCGGCTTCTACGAAGTGCCCAACCTGTTCGACATCTCGCTTGAAGGCTATTACAAGCTGATGGACAATGTGTTAGAGTACAAGGACGGCACCTCGTTCTTCGGCACGAGTCAAGGCTGGGAGGACAAGGTGAACCTCGGCAGAGGCTGGGCCTACGGCATAGAGCTGCTTGTGCAACGCTCTTTCGGCAAGACCACGGGCTGGTTAGGCTACACTTGGGCGCGTTCCATGCGGCAGTTCGACCGCGAAGGCATGGAAATCAACAGCGGCAAGCCTTTCCCGGCCAAATACGACCGTCGCCACGACTTCAGCATCACCGTGCAGCACAAGTTCAGTGACCGCTTCGATTTGTCTGGCTCATGGGTGATTAGCAGCGGCAATTGCGGCACCTTGCCCACACAAGCCTATCCGGGCATTCCTATTACCTATTATTCACAATACGGCGGAAGCGTTGTCGGCACACCAATCATCGGCCATGTTGAGCGCAACAATTTCAGGATGCCCGTTTATCATCGCCTCGACCTCGGCATGAACTTCCGCAAGCCGAAGAAACACGGCGAGCGCGTGTGGAACATCAGCATCTACAATGTTTACAACCGTCAGAACCCCTTCATCGTCATCCGTGGCATTGACCAAACGACAGGCAAAACGCAGTTGCAACAAGTCAGCATCTTCCCGATAATTCCTTCAGTGAGTTATAATTTTAAATTCTAAATTCGTGACCCTGACCGATGACCCTGACCCAGACCATTCCATAGGGTCATGGTCTGGGTCAATTGTCTGGGTCAAAAAAAACACAATACAACAATGAAAACCAACCTTTTAACCTTAGTAACCCTCACGGTCATAACACTTCTTTCTGCCTGCACAAAACCCTTGAAATTCAACGGCGAATATGTTGAACCCAAGTTGGTCGTCAATTGCATCGCCGTTCCTGGCGAACCCGTCAAGGCTGTCGTTTACAAAAGCGACTTCGTTTTCGACACCATCACCGACTACACCATGCCCGAAGGCACACAAGCCTTCCTTTCAGTGAACGGCGAAAGCAAGGGCGAGATGCAGCTGAACGCCGACACAACCTATTATGATTATTTTAATCCTCCCGTGTTCACTATCAACCATTATTTCACCCACGACTATGTGGCACAAGTCGGTGATGTCATAAAAATCAGCGTGACGGCACCTGGATTTGACGAGATAGAAGGCAGTTCGGAACCTTTGCCCAACGCGCCATTGGGCGGTTTTATGGATGCTCGCGTCACGAAATGGGACACCACGAGCGCAAGCGGGTATCACATCCCCGTGCCCGACGCCGATTCCACCATCATCGTTTGGCTCACCCATTACCGCAAGCACCTCACGGTCACGATAGAAATCACCGACCCCAATCCAGGCGTGTTGGATCTTTATTGCCTTGAAGCCTCCATGCGCACTGAAGGCGACTGGACTTTCCCCGATGGAAGCGAACACCATGAACAGCCTGCCGAGTTGGACCAAGTCTATTTCAACGACCCCATCATCGGCACCTCGACGGCGCAATTGGAAGACCAGTTCGGCATTAATGTCGGCCTGAGCAACCGCGCCAAAAGCACCTTCAACGATGCCACTTTTGACGGCGGCACCTACCGCATGGAAATCCCGATGGTCACCCATACGCTTTTCAATGCCAACGACAGCATCAATGCCTACGTTGAAATCAAGTTGCGGCATTTGACTGAAGGGGCATACAATTACTACTCTACCATCACTTCGGGCAATGGCTTGTCGCAATACTACAGCGAGCCTGTCGGCGTATATTCCAACGTGGAGAACGGCTTCGGCCTCGTGGCCGGCAGCAACGACAAAATGATTGGTTTTCCGGTTTGGTAATGGATTTGTAGGGCTGTCACATCGTGGCTGCCGCATAATGTAATTGCGATATGCGGCTGCCGTGGTACGACAGCCCTACACATATCATTTCTTCAGTGCCTCCTCAGCCTGCTTGAGCGTGCCACGCTCGCCGTTGATGAAGGCGATGACGAAGGCATCCTTGAAGCCCAAGTTGCGCACCTCGTTTTGCCGCGCTATGGCGTCGGCTTTGGTTTGGAAACGGCCTGAGGTGTAGCGATAGGCACCGTTGTAATGATACACTTCCACTTCCTTCACGCCCTTGAAAGCCTTGTCGGTGGTGGAGAGTTTTTTGTCCAACGACGAGAACTGCACCGTGAAATAGGTGTCCTTGTTGCCGCTTTGGGCGGGCTTTGTGTCGTTGTTGGCGACAGGTTTTTCGGCTGGTTTCGGGGCGGTATGGTTTTCCGACTCAAACTCGCGCTTGTATTCCTCGAAGGCGCGATAGAGCGCCAAGGCCATCTGCGTCTGACCTTTCTCGGAGGCGAGGAACTGCTCCTCCTTCGCGTTGTTGATGAAGCCCAACTCGACCAAGATACTCGGCATGGATGTTTTCCAAAGCACCAGAAAACCAGCCTGTTGCACTCCCCTATCATGTCGACCTGCCTTGGTGGAGAATTGCTTCTGCACCTTGTCGGCGATGTTGAGGCTTTGGTTTTGGTAGAGGCTTTGCGTGAGCGAGAAGAGGATGTATGCTTCGGTGCTGTTGGGGTCGAAGTTGTCGTAGGCGTCGGTGTTGTCTTCGAGCAAGATGGCCGCGTTTTCCTTTTTAGCTACGGCGAGGTTCTTCTCGTTTTTCGACTCACCCATCACGAAGGTTTCCGCGCCTCGGGCCGTGGTGGTGCCTTCGGTGGAGTTGCAGTGGATGGAGATGAACACGTCGGCGTTGTTGCGGTTGGCGATTGCGGCGCGCTCGCTCAGTTCAACGAACTTGTCGGTCTTGCGCGTATAGACCACTTTCACGTCGGGCAGGTTCTCTTCGATGTAGGCACCCAATTTTTTGGCCACGGCCAGATTGACAGCCTTCTCGGTGGTGACGGTACCCAAGGCTCCGGTGTCTTTTCCGCCATGACCTGCGTCGATGACGATGATCTGTATCTTTTCGCCCTTTTGGGCCAAAGAAAGCAGAGGCAGCAGAAATAGCAGCGCCAATGCACCAAATCGGAAAATCTTGCGTTCTATCATATTGAGTTCGTTTAATGCGCAAAGAAAAACTATCTTTGCAGCGAATTTCGACCAACAAAAGTAATCGTTTTCGTCTTGACAGAACGCACAAACCATAGAAAATATTTTTCAACAGCGGCTTTTTGTTTGCTGACGGTGCTTGTTGTTTTGTTCTATGGTTGCAAGCAAACCGCTCATATTGAAAAACATACGCACGACTTTGAGGTCGATTCCGTATTGATTGAGAAGCCGCGCATCACGGACACGATTCTTATCCCGATGGATTCGATTGCCGTGGCCGACAGCCTTCCCGCTCTTGATTCCATCATTGGAATGGATAGTATTTCCGCTCCGCACGACACTCTAGCCGTTGATACGACGAAACCCATTCGGACACAACGCTTTACCCCGAAACGATCGGAGTCGGCCATCGACACGAAAGTGGTTTGTTCGGCCTCCGACTCGGTTTGGCGCGACATGAACCGCAAGAAAATTTACTATTACGGCAACGCCGAGGCCAAATACGACGACATCACGCTAACGGCGGCCTGCCTCGAATTCGACCTTGAAACCAGCACTTGCCGCGCCTTCGGCGTTGTAGATTCGTTGGGCAAGCTGCAAGGCCGACCCGTCTTCACCCAAGGCGAATCGACCTTTGAGGCGGCTGAAATGCTTTACAACTTCAAGTCGAAGAAAGGTGTCATCACCAAGGTTTGGACCGAGGAAAGCGGCGGTTACCTACACGGCGAGCGCGTGAAGCGCATGGACGACAACTCCATCAACATCAAGTCGGGCGGCTTCACCACCTGCGACCTCAAAGACCATCCGCACTATCTGTTCCGTTTCTCAAAGGCCAAGGTCATCCCCGACGACAAAATCGTTACTGGCCCAATTTACATGACCATTGCCGATGTGCCGCTGCCGCTCGCGCTGCCCTTCGCACTGATTCCCAACTCAAAAGGACGAAAAACAGGCCTCATCATCCCCACCTACGGCGAGTCGGCCAACCGAGGCTTCTATCTCGAAAACGGCGGCTACTACTGGGCCATCAACGACAACTATGATTTCCAGATTTTGGGCGACATCTACACACGCGGATCGTGGGGCATCAAGCCGACTTTCCGCTACAACCAGCGCTACCGATTCAACGGCTCGTTGGCTTTGGGCTTTGCCGTGAACAAAATCGGGACGAAAGGTGCCGCCGACTATCAAGAAAGCACCGACTTCAAGATTCAGTGGACCCACAAGCAAGACCAAAAGGCACATCCGCGCCGCAGTTTTTCGGCCAATGTCAATATCGTGAGTTCCAACTTCAACAAGTACAACGCCACCACCGTAAACGACCAGTTGAGCAACACTTTCCAGTCGAGCATCAGCTACCAGACCAACTTCGGCGGCAAGGTCTATCTCACCCTCAACGCCAGCCATAGCCAAAACACACTGACGCGACAGGTAACCGCATCGCTACCCGAAATGACCCTGACCGTGAACCGTTTCTATCCTTTGAAAAAAGTCGGCAAGGTAGGCAAGAAACGCTGGTACCAAGAACTGAACGCGAGCTACACGATGAACGGCAAAATCTATGTGAACGACATCGACACGGTGCTGTTCAACGGCTTCACCGACAACTTCGGCCTCTGGGCCAAGAACGTGATGCGCAACCACGCGCAAATGGGCGTGAAACACAACATGCCCATCAACCTTCCCATCAAGCTGTTCAAGCACTTCACTTGGACCAACTCGGCCAACTTCAGCGACTACATGTATTTCAAACACGTTGAAAAACAATGGATTGCCGACACCGATTCGACTGGCCATCTGCAAACCGACACCTTACACGGCTTCCGCAACCTCGTGGACTTCAACCTTTCGAGCAACCTCACCACTAAGGTTTACGGCATGGTGAACTTCGCCAAAGGCCCGATTCGCGCCATCCGCCACGTCATCACGCCCACGGTCGGCTTCACCTACAAGCCCAACTTCGGCGACCCGAAATGGGGCGTTTACGGCTCCTACATCGACGGCAACGGCGTTGAGCAAACCTACAACAAATTCGGCTCGTCGCTCTATGGAACGCCCTCGCAAATGCAACAAGGTCTGATTACCTATAACATCGGCAACACCCTCGACATGAAAGTGCCCTCGAAATCCGACACCATCACGGGCGTGAAGAAAATCACACTTCTGGAATCGTTCAGTATTTCGGGCAACTACGACATCACCAAAGACTCGTTGCGCTTTTCCAGCATTGGCCTTAGCGGTCGCACCACTTTGTTCAAAAAGCTGAAAATCAACTACAGCAGCGTTTGGGACCCCTACGCCGCCGACTCGCTTGGCCGCCGCATCAACAAGTTCGAAATCATCGAAAACAAACGCCTTTTCCGCAAAAACAGCTCCTCGTGGCAGTTCAGCATGAGCTACTCGTTCAACCAAAACGACCTCGACAAACTGCGCGGCAAGAAAAAAGACGATCCGGCATCGTTCCAAGACGACATCCAAAATCGTGCCCAGCAGTCGATGAACATCACCGAAGACGAACTGAGCGACATCATGGGCAACCCCAACGCATACGTGGACTGGACCACACCGTGGTCGCTCACGCTGAGCTACAACTTCACCTACACCACCAACATCCTATACGCCGCCGCCGTTGGAATGCCCACCAACCGCGTCGTGCAAACCCTCAACCTCAACGGCGACATCAGCCTCACGCCCAAGTGGAAATTTACCTTCTCCACCGGCTGGGACTTCACCAACCACGGCTTGTCCTATACCAACCTCAGCGTCTATCGCGACCTGCACTGCTGGGAAATGCGCTTCAACTGGATTCCCATCGGCAGCTACAAGAGCTGGAACTTCACCATCAACGTGAAGGCACAGGCACTGAAGGATTTGAAACTGAGCAAGAAGAAGGACTATCGGGATAATTAGGTTTGAGGTAGGAGGTTTGAAGTGGAGGTTTGAGGTTTGAGGTGTAGAATTGGTATAATGTGGTGGTCGATTTTGCTGTTTTTCGTTTCCAGTTGAATCATTTTTTTTATTTTTGCGGCGATTATTAACCTTTTAATTACATCATTCATGAAAAAACTCTTTACCCTTATGCTCGCTTTGGCTTTTAGTATGGGCCTGAAAGCGCAATGCCACATTTCCGAAGCCGTTGATTTCACGGTGACCGACATCTACGGCCGCGAAGTGCACCTGTTCGAAATCCTTGACAACGGACAGTATGTGTTCATCGACTTTTTCTACACTACTTGCAGCGGCTGCATCCAAACCATCCCATACGTCGAACAGGCCTATCACGCCCTTGGTTGCAACATGCACGACGTGTTTTTTATGGAAATCGACGAAGGCGACAGCGAGGCGGCCTGCATCAATTGGGCGAGCAACTACGGTGTGGAATATCCTACCATCAGTGGAGTTGCTGGAGGCACTGATATTTGCATCCAATACGGCATAGCCATGTTCCCCACCTGCATCCTGATTGCACCCGACCGCCAAATCGTCATCCAAGACCTTTGGCCCATCGGTAGCGCCAACGCCATCATCAATGCTTTGCAACCATACGGCATCGAACAGCACGACTGCAGCGCTCCTGCGCCCGTCAGCAATCCAGAGGTAAGCATCTACATTGACCAAATCCTTGAAACCGAGGTTACTGTAACCTTCACGCCTAACGCCGACTGCGCATCCTACAACTACATGATGGCCACCGAGAGCGAAATCCAGCAATGGATGGGCTTGGCGGGCCTCGAACTGCCGCAATATCTCGCCAACTACGGCTTCCCCGCCGAAGGCGTTTTTTCGCACACCTTCACCGAACTGGAAACCAACACGGAATATGTGATTTACGCCGTGCCCGCCGACTTTGACGGCAACCTCGGCGAAGTCGTACAAGAAACCGTCGTTACAGGCACGGGCGGCACTGCCGAAATCATAATTGATTTCACCGGCACCGACCTCGACGGCAAGGAAATCCACCTTTACGACATCCTCGACGCCGGCCAAGCCGTGTTCATCAACTTCTTCCTCACTGGCGACTCGTTCAGCGAACAGCCCATGCGCGACATCATCGAAGCCTACCACGTATTCGGTTGCAACCAACACGACGTGTTCTTCATGGGAATCTCCCCCAACGGCAATGACGCGGCCTGCCAAAACTGGGTAGAACAATTCAACGTGGAATATCCCATCATCAGCCGTGCCGGCGGCGGCAACGACATCGTCCAAGCCATCCCCGTGGCCCTTTATCCCGGCCTCATGCTCATCCGCCCCGACCACACCATCGCCAAACGCGACATCTATCCGCCTACACTTGAATACATCATCCAAGCCATGGAAGCCGAAGGCTACGAGCAGCATACCTGCGAAACTGGAGTGGACGAAGCCGAACAACAAGCTCTCACCCTCTTCCCGAACCCCGCCAACGGAAGCGTAACCCTGAAGGGCGAATGCCTCGACATGGTGCACGTCTATAATACACTCGGCCAGAAAGTGGATGAATTCGAGGCCAACGGCAGTGAAATAAACATCAACACAACCCTATACAGCAACGGCATTTATGTTGTGAAGACCGGGGAGAAAATGATGAAATTTGTGGTGAAACATTAAACCATGAAAATAATCATCCTCCGCTCCTCGTTTCAGAACGACGATTTCGTCAGAAACGAATACGCCGAGCTAATTCAACGGCTTGAAAACGAATGCCATGCTGAAATCAGCATCCTTGGTGATGAAATGGTAGAGACGGTGCATGCACCGTCTCTACCAACATTGCCTGATTGCGTGATGATTGCCACCGGCGGTGTCGAGAACCTGTTCAAACGTGTATGGGAGGCCATCGACGTAGAAATGATGTGCAGGCCACACCGCCCGAAAACCGTCACGATGATTGCCGACGGGCGCAACAATTCTTTGGCCGCTTCCTTGGAAATCCTGACCTATCTCGGCAACAACGGCATGGAAGGCCGTATTGTGCATGGAACGAATGATGAAATTGTAGAGACGTTACGCGCAACGTCTCTACAAGGTCGAATCGGGTTGTTCGGCCAACCATCGGATTGGCTCATCGCCAGCGGCGTGGACCGCGATTTTCTGCGCCAACGCTATGGCATCGAGACCATAGACATTGATTTGCAACGGGTGAAAGACGGCATCAAGGCCATTCCGCAGATCGAGGCCGAAAAGGTGGCACAAGCCATGGTAAAACACGCCAAAGCCGTCAAGGAACCGACAAACGCCGACATGATTGAAGGTGCCAAGGTGTATCTAACCCTCAAAAAGATTTGCGCCGAAGAACGCTTGGACGCCTTTACCATCCGTTGCTTCGATATTGTAACATCTTGCAAGACGACGAGTTGTTTAGCTCTGGCCTTGCTCAACGACGAAGGCATTGTGGCAGGCTGCGAAGGCGACATGCAGTCGCTGCTCACGATGTTTTTGGTCAAACGGCTGTGTGGCGAAACGGCTTTCATGGCCAATCCTTCCCAACTCACCGACCATAGCGCAATGTTGGCGCATTGCACCATCCCACTCAGTTTCTGTGACGAGATGGTCGTCCGCTCGCATTTCGAGTCGGGCATCGGCGTGGCCGTCCAAGGCATGTTGCCTTTGACCGACTACACCTTGTTAAAATGGGGCGGCCCGAAATTGGACCGCTATTTCGTCGCAGAGGCCAAAGCGATTGAAACGCCTTACAGCAACCATTTCTGCCGCACGCAAATCACGCTCAACGTGAATCTCAAGCCTTATCTGTTGCAACACAGCATCGGCAATCACCATATTATCATTCGTGGGCGGCATGCTGGTGAGATTCGTCAGTTTATGATGAAGAACGGAGTTGCAGAATGTTGAATTATGAATGCGGAATGCGGAATTAGGAATGCGGAATTAGGAATGTGGAATGTGGAATAGCGCTAAGCGATGCTTTTCCTCGCGCTATTCCGTATTCCTAATTCCTCAAAACGTGTAGCCAAACGAGAAATAGGCTCCAAAATGATTATCGCTTTCGGTTCCTAACCAGTGCAAGGTCAGGGAAACGGGGCCTAACAGACTGATGTAAGAATATTTCAAACCTGCACCATTCAATCCTTGATGAATCATGTCGGAAAGATTTCCTTTCCCGAGAACAGACCATGACACCAAGAAATTGTACATGGCTGTCAGGTAGTGTTTCCCGTATAAATTGTAGCGCAGGTCGCCACGGAGAACACTTAAGTTATTAGCACCCAATTCCACTGCGGAAAGTCCGATAAAGGGCATTTGTCCTTCAAAATGGCGTTCCGCTATCTCTCCGCCAAACATATTCAATAGATTAAAACATCTGGGGTTGGACACGTATCGACCATATATCTGCGGGATGAAGGTCATCTTGGCAAAGCAAGGAGTGACATAATATTGGAAAGCATAATTGATGTTCCAGCATCCTCTCTCCGAACCGTTTGCATCAAAATGGTATTGGCTTTTCAAATGGGCTGAAATGCCGTGTTTGGCAAAATAAGCATCATCAAGGTTGTCATACTTGACGGTGACAAAAGGCGCAATTAGCCTGTTTGGCTCCAAGAAAAGAGGGTTAACGGCACTTTCGTCCATCGATTCAAGGTCAAAAGAAGTATTGGAGAACGATGCGCCAACCGCTGTGCTGAAATTGAGCAAATGGAATTGCGAAATATAGCCGCTCACCTTTTCCTGCTGATAATGCATGTTGACACCTTTGTATTCTCCTGTCATCAACTTGAAATGCTCATTGCGATAATCAACAGCGATGTTGAAATTGGCTAATGATGACTTAGAATATGTGTATGTTAGGTTTAATCTTGGATTATAACTCAATTTCGCAGTGAAATTAAGCTTGTGTCCACTGAATTTCTTCTCGTTCAGGCCGATGTTAAGCAGCAGTGCCGCACCTTCTTCGGTATCGTAGCGCACACCCAAACCAGCCACATGTGGCTTTGCTGGTTTCATCTTGACACTCAAGTCATACACGCCTTCAAGAAGTCTGTTTTTGTGAAGAGAGTCACTCTCCTTGACGAGATAGGTGATTTCATCAAAACAACCTGTGCCACGGAAAATCTGTATGGCTTGATCAATTGATTTTTGTGAATGCAACTGGCCAGCTTCCAACTTGCCTTTACGGATGAACCAATGGCTTTGTGTTTCAGATACGTCATTGATGATGACAGAGCGCACCATCACAGAATCAATGGCTATATTCTTGGCCGGGGGTGCATGCAACTCTTTGCCGACACTGTGCCCTGCCGAGGCTTCCACCACAGTTTTAACGCGTTGAAGCTGGCTGCTAAACTCGCCTGCTTTCTTGTATCCCCTTTCCACCAAAGTGTCGATGGCTTCTGGAGAGAAACTGAGCATACCATATCCACTAATGTCAGGAACGATGTAAACGTCACACAACGCACGGTTTTCTTCACGTTTTCCGCTTGTACTGTTGGTGATTACCCGGCTAAAAATCTGTGGCAATGATTTCAGGTCGTCAGCAGTAATGTCTTTCGTTGATGTGATTTCAACGCCGATGATGATGTCGGCTCCCATGTCGCAAAGTACATCCGCTGGGAAATTGTTCACCAAGCCACCATCAACCAGCACCGTTGTATCGACGGCAATAGGCGAGAACACGCCAGGGATGGCCATGCTAGCCCTCATTGCCGTAGGGACACAACCTTGGCGCAACACCACTTCTTTGCCCGTAATCATGTCGGTGGCTACGCAAGCAAAAGGTATGGGCATGTCGTCGAAGTCCATCTCTTCCTGATAGCCAACACACAAGTCATTGAACAGGTTGATGAGCGAACTGTTGTTGACATAGGCGCTAGGCAGTTGGCTGATGAAAGTTGTGCTGGAATCACTGTCGAAAATACTTTCAAGACTGAATGGAACATTGAGCAGATAGGTGCTGTTCCCCTCGTGGAAATGCAGCAGCGGATAAGGCACCTGCCCGTAAACCTTGCCGGCGTTCACATAAATCCTCGACGTGCCGAACGGAGGCACGCGCGGGCTCCAGCGCATGGTGACTTCCGGACGGAGATAACTGTAATCTCCTTTCCTCAAGCCGGATACGGACCCGGCCAGCGTGATGGTCACCGAAGGATACTCCGAATAAACGTAGGTCTTCTTGAACAGAAAATCGACTATTACTTCAGCCGCCTCGACGGACCGTCACTCCAGGAAAGTCTGTCCAACTGGGTGGAAGAATACGCGGATTATTACCATCGGGATTTCCGCTACTCTTTCAAGGATGTGATCACGGAG
>ONVP01000327.1 GCA_900321315.1 uncultured Bacteroidales bacterium | reverse complement strand
ATTTTTGAAATGGCTTGGAAACAAGCTCCGCAATATGTGCTCATGGTACGGCTCTCTGTATAAAGGCCGAAAATGGTACACAAAAGCAGCCATCGCAGCTACCTCTTTGGTACTCAGTATGTTGCTTTGGCTGATATTGGTTGACATGAACTTCCTTTGGCTCTTTGGCAAGAGCCCCGGGTTTTCACAAATCATGAAACCCGACACCCCCGAAGCCTCAGAGATTTATAGTGCAGACGGTAAACTCATAGGCAAATATTTTAACGAGAATCGGACACCCGTAAAGTACGATGATGTGAACCCCGTATTCTGGGAAGCACTTATCGACACCGAGGATGAACGCTATTACAGCCACTATGGTATTGACTTCCAAGGACTTCTTGCCGCCGTGAAAGATGCCGTACTGCATCGGGAGGCCCGTGGTGCATCGACCATTACTCAGCAACTGGCCAAAAACATGTTTCGCGTTCGCACACAATATTCCACTGGCTTGCTCGGACAAATCCCCGGATTGAAAATGCTCATCATGAAGAGCAAAGAGTGGATTATCGCAACCAAGCTTGAGCTGCTATACGACAAGAAACAAATATTGACGATGTACGCCAACACGGTCGACTTCGGTTCGAACGCCTTTGGCATTAAGACTGCCAGCAAGACCTATTTCAATACAAGTCCTGCCGAGCTCACTACCGAACAAGTTGCCACCCTGGTCGGTATGCTGAAGGGAACGACGCTCTACAATCCTCTTGTCAATGCGGAACGAAGTCTGAAGCGCCGCAACACCGTATTAGGAAACATGTTGAGCAAAGAAGACCTGAGTCGAATAGAATATGACAGTCTTTGTCAAATTCCGATGAACCTGCATTTCAGCGCAGAGACAAAATATGACGGAACTGCAAATTATTTCAAAGAGGCCATTATTAAGCATTTGGAAAAACAGTTCTCTAAACACGAACTTGAAACCCAAGGACTTAAAATCTACACCACGCTCGACTCGCGCCTTCAACGTTACGCAGAAAAAGCCGCACGCAAGCAGATGCAGCAAGTGCAACGCAATTTTGACGAGCACTGGAGTGGAAAAGACCCTTGGGTTGATGAGAACGGCGAACCCATCGAAGGATTTATAGAAGGCATAGCTCAGAAACTTCCTCTTTACAAGGATTTGCTGGCTCGTTTCCCCAACCAACCCGACTCTATCAACGCTGCCCTGCGCAAGCCCCATAAAGTAAAACTATTCGACTACGAGAAGGAAACGATTGAGCGTGAAATGTCTACGCTCGACTCTATCCGCTATATGGTGCGTTTCATGCATTGCGGATTTGTTGCTATGGAGCCGCAGACAGGACACGTGAAGGCATGGGTTGGCGACGTTGACTTTAATTCGTGGAAATACGATAAAGTTACAGCCATGCGCCAGCCAGGTTCAACCTTCAAGCTGTTTGTCTATACCGAGGCCATGAACCAAGGACTTACCCCGTGCGACAAACGCCGAGACGAGTACATCTCAATGCCTGTGTGGAATGTCAAGAAAGGGCGTGAGGAAATATGGGCTCCGACAAATGCCAACGGTACATTTTCAGGCGACTCCATATCACTTAAAAGTGCTTTTGCCCGTAGCATCAACTCCATTGCCGTACGCTTGGGACAAGAAATGGGCGTAAAGCGTATTGCTGAAACCGCTTATAAAATGGGTATCGAAAGCCCACTTGAGGAAACACCATCTCTGGCCCTTGGCTCAAGTGACGTAAACCTGCTTGAACTGGTCGATTCTTATTGTACGATTGCAAACGACGGGCGTCATCAGGCACCCGTATTGGTAACAAGAATTCTTGACCGAGACGGACACGAAATCTTTACAGCCCCTACCGACGGCGACCAAGCCATTCCTTATAAAAGTGCTTTCTTCGTCCAGCAATTGCTTATGGGCGGACTACGTGAGCCCGGCGGCACATCTGCCGGACTGTGGGAATACATTGGCGACAATGACCGTATCACTTGGGGAGGCAAGACCGGAACGTCGAACAACCACAGCGATGCTTGGTTCGTTGGCGTGAGTCCACGCTTGGTTGTAGGTGCGTGGGTTGGCGGAGAATATCGAAGCATCCACTTCCGCACGGGTGCATTAGGACAAGGGGCACGCACGGCCCTGCCCATCTGCGGCCTCTTCCTTCGTTCCATGTTGGCTGACAAAGCATTCAGCAACTACTATGCTCGTTTCCTTGGACCTAAAGATGCCGAGATTACTCCCGACATGTACACTTGTGAAGGCTACATCCCGGAACAAAACGACTCTACTGATGCCGATACGCTTTACTACTACGAAGATGAAATAGTATTCGATGAAGAAGGTAATCCGGTTGTCAGACAAGTGCGTCGTAAGCGCGAACTACCTGACGACGAAGGAATTGGAGATGGAGAGAATCAAAACGGTTTACGCGAAGAAGAGGTAAACTTCAACAATTTGTAACGCTATTCGTTAGACCGAAACCAACATTCAAAAAAAATTATCACGGGAATTTTACTCGATAGAAATAATCGGCTATAATTCGAAGACTGTATTTAGAGCCATCTAAACAACCACAAATTAATATTTTTTCATC
>ONVP01000074.1:9757-11510 GCA_900321315.1 uncultured Bacteroidales bacterium | reverse complement strand
ACGAGTTGGATTCCCTGATGAGCAAGCCGCCAGCGCGGGAACGCAAGCCACGGAAACCAGCCTACAAGAAACCCGATGCGGTGAAGCGGTTGGAACAAGCGAAGGGCGGCACATATCGCGATGACACCGCCAATGGACTTACCCGCTGCATAGTTGACTATATCAAACTCAAAGGCGGCCAAGCGGAGCGCGTCAATACAATGGGCGTTCCCCTTGACACGCGGCGCGAAGTCACAGACATAATGGGACACCGCCGAACCATAGGCGGGATTGAGTGGCGCAAGGGCGGCGGGACGGTAGGCAGCGCGGACATTTCGGCGACCATACGCGGGCGGAGCGTCAAAATAGAGGTCAAGGTTGGCCGTGACAGGCAAAGCCCCGCTCAGCGCGAATACCAGCGTCAAGTTGAACAGTCGGGCGGATTGTACTACATTGCCCGCAACTTCACGGATTTTCTGCATTGGTATCACGAAAACTTTTGAAAATAACAGAGAAAAACAGAGAAAACTATGGAAAAAGGGAAGACAAACAACCCCAACGGGCGACCCAAGGGAACGCCAAACAAGATTACGGCCGATATGCGGGGTTGGCTCACGGCTGTTATTGACAAAAACAGGAAGCAGATGGAAAAGGACTTGAAGCGATTAGAGCCAAAAGACCGCTTGCAGATACTTGAAAAGTTGATGCAATATGTTATCCCAAAGCAGCAAGCCGTTTCCGCTGACATTGACTTTGGCAGGCTCACCGATGAGCAGTTGGACGCTGTTATTGACCAACTAACAAAAGACATTGGCGATGAAAATTGAACTTGACAGAGAGAAGCGTATCGCGCTACTCCAAGCCCTGAAAGTGGGGTATATTGACAGCGACACGTTGAGGGAATGGATTGGCGACAAAGTGTTATTGTCGGACAAGCCGATGACACTTGAAGAAGCAAGGCAGATGATGAGGGAATTGGAAGATGATTGTATGATTCAGTAAGGAGGGAAACACCATGAAGAAACCAATAAGCAAGGATTTCAAAATAATGCTGTTGTCGGTGTTGAGAAACGGACACATGACAGCAAACGACCGCTCCAACATTGAAACCTACCTGAAAACCTACTTTGACGGGTACACCCCGCCAGAGTTGCCCCCGTTGACCAGTGAGGAATTGGCAGAACTTATCATTATTGAGGGGTTGGGCATTGATGCGGTTGTAGCCGATTATGAGAGGATAAAGGCAGAGCAGACCAATTGACCGCTCAACCAAAAACAAACAAAACAAACACATGGGAAATTCAGAGGTGAAAGCAGAGAGCGAACAGGGCGGGGCGACCCTTACAGGGTTGCAACGCTTCACCGATGAGCAGTTGGCGGCTGAATTGGAACACCGTGGCTTTATGGTGTGGAAATGGCAGGATTTGGGGGAGTTGGGTAGTGATTATTGGATTTGGTGACACCAACGGCAGCAATTCATAAAACGGTGAAAATCGTTAGAATTTAACGATAAATCGACCATATTTTGGTGTTTTCCCCGTGGTTTTGGAAACAGGCTCGTTAGAATGTAACGAACAAAAGGCGAACAACAGGAATTAGACAAATTCTAAATAAGGCTTTCCCTGCTCAGCGTGTCAGTGAAACCCCTATATTTGCCGCTCCTAAACTTTTGAGCAGCCGACACCCAAGCGGCTGAAACAAACAAAGATTGCCCTTTGCACGGTGGTAGTAGCGGAAACGCCTACATGGTTTCTCAAAAGACCAAGGACACCTA
>ONVP01000074.1:0-9729 GCA_900321315.1 uncultured Bacteroidales bacterium | reverse complement strand
ATCCTAAACTTTTGAGACAATGACAGCGTTACAAGCAATCCAGCAAGCCCAACAGACAGGGCAAATTGCAATCACCAAGCAGACCGCCAACATGCTTGAAGCCGTGGCAAGGCTGCAAGCGGCGGCGGAAAACTATGTTTCAGCGACAGAGGAAAACTTGCCGTGTGAGATTAGCGACACCGACACATGCAACAGGCTTTTTGATGATTTCTACAAGCATTTCAATCCGGTGACGGATTATGCTTTCTCCACGGTTGGGGGAATCATGTTGCAAAGGGTTTTCATGTTCCAACAAACAGACAATTTCAAAGGGCTATGATGACAGCGAATGAAAGTGCCGCCCTGATACAATGGGCGTGTGAGAAACTCCAAGAGGACATGCAGCGTGTGCAAAATTCTTTGGACTTTTATGTGAGGGACTTTGTTTTCTATTTGCAACACCCTGAATTTGCGCCCAAGCCTGAAATCAAGGTTGAAGTAAAGACACCAAAGCCCAAAATGAAAGGGAATGTAGTAAGGGTTGATTTCAAAAAGTAGTAATTCACAATCCCGCCCCGCTCAACCCAAACCGAGAGCGGGGCAATTGATGAATACTACGTTTAAGTATGTTCAAAGCGTTCAAGGCGTTCAAAGCGTTCAAGGCGTTCAAGGCGTTCAAGGTGTTCAAGGTGTTCAAGTGTTCAAGGTGTTCAAGGCGTTTGTCCCGTTCAAGTGAACGAACACTTGAACACTTGAACAAGTATCAAAAAAAGTGCTATCTTTGCACCGTATTTCCGTAGGGAATATTTCTAATGCACCAGCACCGTGAAACACCCGTTTTTCGGTGCTGTTTTTGTCTTATTTTGGAATAAATGGGGAAAAAGTGGGGAAAAACACAAAAAGAAAAATCCCAATATATTGACTATCAATAATATTGGGGTTTCTTATTGTACCCGAGGCCGGGCTCGAACCGGCACGGCTTTAAAGGCCAAGGGATTTTAAGTCCCTCGTGTCTACCAATTCCACCACTCAGGCACTTACACAAAAAATCCCGAATTGAATCGGGACCTTCTGGAGCGGAAAACGAGACTCGAACTCGCGACCCCGACCTTGGCAAGGTCGTGCTCTACCAACTGAGCTATTTCCGCTTCGCTTCGCGAATCGGGTTTTCTGTCGCGACTCGGCATAATCAAACTTCGTTTGCTTCTGCTCTCGCTGCTCCAGAAACACCGCCTGGCTTTGAGCGGAAAACGAGACTCGAACTCGCGACCCCGACCTTGGCAAGGTCGTGCTCTACCAACTGAGCTATTTCCGCTTGTCTGCGACAATCGGGAATCCTATTTGCAGGATTTCCGCTTGCGAATTGCGCGGCAAAAATACAACTTTTTTCAATACCGCAAACTTTTTTGAGAAAAATTTCCAGTTTTTTTTTCTTGAACACGAATTGCCATGAATGATTCACGAATTTCCAAAAATTCAATTTCTTGATAATTCGTGTTCAATTTATGGCAATTCATGTTATAAATCAACAACTTACCCCCAAACAACATTCATTCCTTGACAACCAAATTCTTTGTTTTCGGTAATTCTTTGTAGTTTTACGCCGAGTTTTGCGTCTAATAGGCAAACGATTCTGAACGATGAAAGAGAAAGAAAAGGAATTTGTGAACATCGTGAAAGCGCACAAAAACACCATCTACACTGTGTGCTACCTCTTCTCGAAGGATCAGGACGAGGTGAACGACCTGTTCCAAGAGACGCTCATCAACCTTTGGCGGGGCTTCGACACGTTCAAAGGGAAATGCGACGTGAAGACTTGGATTTGGCGCGTCAGCCTCAACACCTGCCTCACCGCCGAGCGCAAGAAGAAACGCAGTGTGGAGACCGTGCCGCTCTCGATGGACATCAACCTCTTCACCGACACCGACGACGACACCCGGCAAATCCAGCAACTCTACCGCCGCATCAACAAACTTGGCGTGGTCGATAGGGCCATCATCTTGCTTTGGCTCGAAAATATGAGCTACGAGGAAATCGGGCAAATCATCGGCATCTCCACCAAAAACGTTTCCGTCAAATTGGTCAGAATCAAGGAACAACTGAAGAAAATGTCAAACGACTAAAAACGCAAAACAATGGAAAACAACGAATTGGAAGAAATGCGGGCGCAATTGGCCACCTTGAATGAAAAGTTGGAGAACGAAAACATCGTTGACGAAAGGCTTGTCAGTGAAGCCACTAAAAAACACGTTTCCGAATTGCAACGGAAACTGATTGTCAGAATCGTCATATTCGGTGTGTTGACTCCTATTTTCTCCTATTTTCTCGGGCTGTATTTCGGGCTTTGGTGCTTGGGAATCACCGTCTTATGCATTTATGTTTATCGAATGACCAGACAAACCTATTCAACCTGCATGACTGTGGCGGAATACATCCAGCGAATCCGTAAAGCCTTGAAAACCTACAAAAAAGCAAACAAATTCATGTGGATTTTCTCCATCTCGTTCATAACGTTGTTTTCAATCATTGTTGCAACCTCCATGTCTATCGACGGTTGGTCATCAAGAGGAATAGAAGGAGCACTCGGAGCTTTCTTAATGTGTTTCTTAATTATCCTCGTTTTGTTGGTAACCTATTTTATCAGCAATGTGTATGTTTCGCCTAAGGTCGAGCTTATGTTGGAGCAGGTTTTGGAGGATTTAGGTAAAGACAATCAAGAAACATAACTAACGGAGTTCCAGTTCAAATCCAAATACTTGGTTTTCATTGAAAAGTTGTAATTTTGCAAATTAAAACAATAGAAATATGGACGATGGAATAGGTAAAACGATAAAGCTGTTTCTGATTTGGAGCTTTTTGAATTTTGCGGTTGGAATTATCGTCGTTTTTTTAGGGCATATCTTTAAGAGCGAGGAAATCATGAAATGGACGTTGGCGTTGGGATATTTGCTAATCTCCATTGTGTATTTGGGCAAACACTATGTTGATTTGTCCTTTGGATGCATTGAGCGGCGTATGCTCTGGCCTGCGGTTGGCATGTCCGTTTTGGTCGCCGTAGCTAATTTGTTTGTGACGTTTTTTGTTGTATCCATGCTTGATAGTTATCTTTTTATGGAAGAAAGTGAATCTTTGAACCAAACAGGTCCAAATCTTTTTTCGGGTATTGCAGGAATATTACATAGCTGCATTATCGTCCCCATTGTAGAAGAAATTGGATTTCGTGGTATTTTTCTTGCAGGTCTGCTCAAGTCGAGGTGCCGTCCTTGGCTGGCTATCCTCATTACTGCTATTGTTTTCGCTTTGTTTCACATGTCTTTTGTGAAGATTATCAGCATCTTAGGATTTGGTATCATCATAGGTTGGCTCTATTGGCGCACAGGTAGCATCATCCCTGGCATTATTATCCACATCGTCAACAACTCTCTTTGTATCGTCTTTGCTTTCATAGATTTGAGTATTGAATCCCTTGCCATTTGGTGGGTCATCCTTGTGGTCTGTCTCTCTTCGTTGGCATACGGGGTCTGGTGGTTTTGGAAAAAGTGTAAGTATGACACGGAGGAGGTGAAATAAACCTGCACCGAACTACGTTGTTTGCCGAAAAACAGCTATTTTTGCCCTCAATTTCAGTAAACTCTCCGCTTATGAAAAAGAGCTTTACCTTCACAATTGCCTTGCTTTTTCTGGCCTTTTCGCTTTCCGCCCAAACCAACACCATTGTTTACGGCAATCTCGGCGTGGAGAATGTGAACATCAGCATCGCGAACACGCAATATGGCACCAGCACTGATACCAAAGGCCGTTACGAACTGCCGCTTTACGACCGCAGCAAAGCCGTCAACCTTTATTATTCGTGCATCGGTTATCAAGACACCGTCGTGAGCCTTACTCCGAAGCAGTTGCAGCGCGACTCCATCAACATCAGTTTCCGAATGAGGAAGATGAGCTACGACCTTCAGGAAGTGGGCGTTACGGCACACAGCGACTTTTACCGAAGCCCGCGTGGCACCAACATCGCCGACATAGCCTTTGCCGATGACAGGATTTTAGTGCTTGAAAACAGGGCAAAAACCTCCTCGTTGCGCCTACTCGACCTCAATGGCAATGATATGGGTGTCACGGATTTTGATGGCTTTTATGATGAACTGTATATCGACGCTTTCGGAGATTTTCTCCTTTTGGGTCAAGACTCTTGCTTGCAGGTTTGTTTCGATGCGGCGGGGAAAGCCTTGCCCGTTTCCACATTCACGAAAGACCTCTTCCGCGACAAAATCAGAAAAATCGTGTTTGAGTTCAACGATGCTTACCTGTTGCGTAACACGGCCTACGAGAAGCGTGACTATTATGTGAAGGAGTTCCACGGGCAGGCGCAAACCTACAACTATGTGCTGAAAAACGACTCTTTGAAACAAAGGCGTTTTCTCTATCGTTTCATCGACACAGTAGCGGTCAATGTGTGCCAATCCTATCTGAATGAGATATTTGCCATTTATAATAGTGAGGTGCCAGAGAATGAAAACGAGTTAGTTTTGGGCGTATGGGACGGCAATCTGCTCCGTTTGACGGTTAATTATAAGATACACAAGCGAATTGGTTGGTATTGTCAGGTATTGGCCACCGAGTACCATACTATTGCATTGAAGTTCAATGATTTCATTCAACTTGTTGATTTGGAGAATTTTGAAATCGTGGAGTTTGACAAGGATTTCCAATTATCAGGCAAACACCCGCTTACTATCGTTTCGGGGAAAAACTATTTTGCCAATCAGTTTCTTACTGATGAAGCCACGGGGAATACTTACGGCCTTTTCATGCAGAACGGAATCAATTATCTCGGTTGCTATGACCCAGCCAAAGGCACGGTAGGAATGGGCCAAAAAGCCAGTAACAGCATATACCCACGGACTTTCAAGGTGCATAATGGCTATGCCTATAGTGTGTATTTCGACAAGGAGCGGCTGTTTGGGAGGATTAACCGGGTGAAGATAGATTAGAAAGGGGATAATATCAATACAGCATCCCAAACATCCACAAGGGAATGCGGTTCAAATGACCTATTTCCACATCATCAACGGCGAGATAACTGTCGGGGATGTTGGCAATCTGCCTGAAATCCTTGCTGCTGCCACCCACTTCAAACAAATACTTCCCATTTAATAAAAAGTCGCCTTTTTCGGGCATGGTCAACTGGCCAATGGCAGACAACTGGTTGGCGAAAAATGTCTCGCGGCAAGTACCGAGATTCACCACAGACGACAAAGCATACATCAGGTTGCCGTTGCCCAAGAAAATCTTTCCGGGTTTTGCGAGATGCTTGTAGTCTTTTTGTTCCTTGGTTAACAACAAAAGCAGTCCGGCGCGGTCCAACAAATAAAGGATTTTCAGGCATTGCGAAGGCGTTACCTCCAATTCTTGGCTCAGTCGGCTGATATTGGGCTGCAAAGGCACATTGGGCGCAATCACCATAAGTAACTGCTTGGCTTTCTGCACCGTGGCGTATGTGATTTCCTCAACGGCGGGCATGTCGCTTTCCACCACCACATTGGCCACTTCGCGCAGCCGCGAATGGAAATCGTCAACAGAAATGGAATCCTTGTAAAAAGGATAATACCCCGACTGCAAATAGCGATCAAAATACTGAAGCACACGGGTTTGCGAAACGATTTTCATCGCAATGGGCAAATGCGAACCCAACAAGTCTTCGATACTCACGACAGGAAATGCCCCCAAGCCCTCAAATTCAAGGTATTCGCGGAACGAAAGCCCGTGCATGGTGTAAAGCATTTGCCGACGCGACAAATCGACTTTGGAATGGTCAATTTCCAACATCGAAGAGCCGGTATAAACAATGTGCAATTGAGGATAACTGTCATAGATGTTCTTGATGTAGCGACTCCATTGGTCGAGTTTGTGAACCTCGTCCAAAAACAGATGGGTGAATCCATGCGTATAAAGGTATTCCACCAACTCCATCAAATCGTGGGCACGAAACCAAAGGTCGTCCAACGAGGCGTAAAACACATTTTGCAAATCAGGGAAACTCTCTTTGATATGCTGTAGTAACAAGGTGCTTTTTCCCACGCCTCGGGCACCTTTGATGCCAATCAGCCTCGCTTTCCAGTTGATTTTGTCGTGAAGATACCGTTTGAAGGTCAAATCGACCTCGTTCATCTTGTTATTGAACTGATTTACAAGAGATAAAATATCCTGATATTCCATTTTTGTACATTTTTACAGTGCAAAAATACGACTTTTATACTTTTCAAAGCATAAAAACTGGAAATTTTCTGCTTTCCAAAGCATAAAATCTGCAAAATTCTTTCTTTACAAAGCAGAAATTTATGTTTCTGGACTGCTTAGTTCTTCGCAGTGATGTTCCTCACGTCCCGAAGGGACGACATTACCGTAACCGTAGGTCGCGACCTACGGCAGCGACCGGCAGGCACAATCCACGTCCATCAGCGATTCAACAACTTCTTAATCTCATTCAGCTTCATCAAAGCCTCGACAGGAGTCAATGTGTCAATGTTGGTATTCAAAATGTCCTCCTTGATTTGCAGCAGCAGCGGGTCGTCCAACTGGATGAAACTCAACTGCATACCGTCTTCCACTTTCTTGGTGGCGGCTTTCTCTACTTCCTCGCTGGTGTGCGATTTCTCCAAAACGGACAATAACGCCGTGGCGCACTCGACAACCTTGCGCGGCATTCCGGCCATCTCAGCAACGTGGATACCGAAACTGTGGGCACTGCCTCCGCGCTTCAACTTGCGCAGGAAAACCACCTTGTTGCCGACTTCCTTCACCGAAACGTGGTAGTTCTTGATGCGGGCGAAGGAGTCCTCCATCTCGTTCAGTTCGTGGTAGTGCGTGGCAAACATCACCTTGGCGCGACTCACGGGGTGGTCGTGCAAAAACTCGGTGATGGCCCAAGCGATGCTGATGCCGTCGTAGGTGCTGGTGCCGCGCCCGATTTCGTCAAGCAGTACAAGGCTCCGCGACGACACATTATTCAAGATGCTCGCCGTTTCGTTCATCTCCACCATGAATGTTGATTCGCCCGAGGAGATGTTGTCGGAGGCACCCACACGGGTGAAAATCTTGTCCACCAGACCGATACGCGCCGAAGCCGCCGGGACGAAACAACCCATTTGCGCCAACAGCACAATCAAGGCGGTTTGGCGCAGCAAGGCCGACTTACCCGACATGTTCGGGCCGGTGATGATGATGATTTGCTGCTTGTCGGTGTCGAGGTAAACATCGTTGGCGATGTAACTCTCGCCCACAGGCATCATTTGCTCAATGACAGGGTGGCGGCCTTCCTTGATGTCAAGGACAAACGAATCGTAGATGTCGGGCTGCACATAGTTGAATTTCAGTGAGATGTCGGCGAAACTCACCAAGCAGTCGATGCGAGCCACGATGGAGGCATCCACTTGAATCGGTTCCACGAACTCCGTCACGGCGGTGACCAATTCATTGAAAACCCTTTGCTCGATGACGGCAATCTTTTCCTCCGCGCCGAGGATTTTCTGCTCGTATTGCTTCAGTTCCTCGGTGATGTAACGCTCGGCGTTGGTCAGGGTTTGCTTGCGGATCCACTCCGTCGGCACCTTGTCCTTGTGTACATTCGTGACTTCGAGATAATAGCCGAACACATTGTTGTAGCCCACTTTCAGCGAAGTGATTCCCGTGCGTTCCATCTCGCGGTATTGGAGGTCGCGCAGGTATTCCTTGCCCGAGCGCGACAAGTTGCGCAACTCGTCCAATTCGGGGTCCACGCCGTCGGCGATGTAGTTGCCCTTTGAGATGACCGCCGGCGCCATCGAGTTCAGCTCCTTCTTGATACGGGCGCAGATGGAAATGCACGAGTTGAGTTGCTCGGCGAACTTATGCAAGGCGGAATAATTGCTTTCGCGGCAAGCCCTTTTTAGTAGCTTGATTTGGTCCAAGGCGCGGCCCACTTGCAAAAGTTCACGAGGGTTCACCCGCGACAGCGACACCTTGGAAATCAGGCGTTCCAAGTCGCCGATTTGCCGGATAATGTCCTGAAAATATTGGATTTGCTCGCGGTGGTCCACAAAATAGCGCACCGTCTCGAAACGTGTCTCAATTTGCTCCTTGTTTTTCAAAGGCAAACTCAGCCAACGGCGCATCAGTCGTCCGCCCATCGGCGAAACGGTTTTGTCGATGACGTCAATCAAGGTCTTGGCGTTTAAATTAGTAGTGTGCAGCAGTTCCAAATTGCGAATCGTGAACTTGTCCAACCACACATACTGCCCTTGGTCGATGCGCGAAAGCGAAGTGATGTGGCCTAATTTATCGTGCTGTGTTTCAATCAAGTAATGAATGGCCACACCCGCCGCCACGATGCCTTTCGGGAAATCATCCACGCCGAAGCCTTTCAGCGAAACCGTGTGCAGCTGCTTGTTGAGAATCTCGTTGGCGTAGTCGTCGGTGAAGACCCAGTCGTCGAAAACGGTGAGGTAATACTTTCCACCGAACAGGTCGATGAAGTCCTTGCGTTTGTTGCGCTGCACCAAAACCTCAGACGGGTTGAAGCTCTGCAACAGCTTGTCAATGTAGTCGTTGGAGCCTTGCGTGAGGAAGAACTCGCCCGTCGAGACATCGAGGAACGACACCCCCGAAACCTCCTTTTCGAGATGCACTGAAGCCAGGAAATTGTTCTCCTTCTGCTCCAGCACATTATCATTATAGGTAACACCAGGCGTGACCAATTCCACCACACCGCGCTTCACCAACTTTTTGGCCAATTTCGGGTCTTCAAGTTGCTCGCACACAGCCACTTTCAGTCCGGCGCGAACCAATTTCGGCAAATGCGAATCCAAGGAGTGGTAGGGAAAACCGGCCAATTCCACATCCGCCGAGGCTCCGTTGGAGCGTTTGGTGAGCACGATGCCCAAAATCTTGGAGGACTTCACCGCGTCCTCGCCGTAAGTCTCATAAAAATCGCCCACGCGGAACAGCAGCATCGCGTCGGGATACTTCGCCTTGAACGAATAATACTGCTTCATCAACGGGGTTTCGACTACTTTGTTTGCCATGACAATTCGCTTGAAAAAGACCACAAAAATAGCGTTTTCTTTGAAACAATCGGCGCATTCGTCCAAAAAAACCGATTTCTCGGGCACTGAACGCCAATTTTCGCTTACTTTGCGTCCAAAACCAAAGCTATGCGCAAGTTACTGAACGAAGAACTGAACCGCATCACCAAGGCTGAGTTTGAGGCTGCCGCGAAAACACCTATTATATTAGTGCTCGACAACATCCGCTCGTTGAGCAACGTGGGCGCGTTTTTCCGCACCGCCGACGCCTTCCGCATCGAAGCGCTTTATTTGTGCGGCATCACGGCTTGTCCGCCCCACCGCGAGATCCACAAGACCGCCCTCGGAGCCGACGAAACCGTGAAATGGCGCTATTTTGAAACCACCGAAGCGGCAACCAAAGCATAAACCAACAGAGCCACAAAACCCAGCCATTTGTTTTTCAATAAAAATTCTTTCATATTTTTCTCCTTTTCATTTTTTGTTACAAATATAATAATTGTTTACCAACCGTCAAATAAATCAGGCTGTTTATCCTCTTGTTCTTCCAAAATTTCCAATGCTTTTTTCACTGTAAAATAGTCCACTGCCGTTTGGTAGGCAAGAGAAACGGCATCTATTTCTTCAACCAATCGCTCCACATAAGCGAACGAACGACGAGTGTTCAACAAAATATATTCCAGAATCTCCG